>NZ_CP047030.1:4412500-4618330 GCF_009796825.1 Algibacter sp. L3A6 | reverse complement strand
AAAAAATGAATTACTATTGAATAATTGGAATTTTTTCCTCAAGTTTAAGCACATGTCGAAACTACAAAAAATTATTCAAATATGGTCGTGAAATCCGATGAAATACAAATAAGAGTGAGATACGGTGAAACAGACCAAATGGGAGTCGTTTATCACGGAAATTATACATTATATTTAGAAATGGGCCGTATTGAATGGCTAAGAAAACTAGGCATTTCATATAAAACTATGGAAGAAAATGGAATTATGTTGCCAGTGGTTTCTTTGAATGTAAATTATAAAAAACCAGCAGGTTACGATGACCTAATTAATGTAAAAACACAACTCACAAAAAAGCCCACCGCCAAAATAGAATTCGAGTACGAAATTACAAATGAGCAAGGTGAGCTTTTGTCTACGGCGAGCACAATTTTAGTGTTTGTAGACATGAAAACTAAGCGTCCAACAAAAGCACCTCAATATATTTTAGATATTCTTGAGGGATAAAAAAAAATTTTTTTTTTTTGACGAATCTAAATTTGCTTGATTTGTATTTCGAAAAGATGATTGAATTTTTCAAAAACGGCTTCGGATTCTTTTTTTCTAACGGAAATTTTAATCTGACAGTCTAATTCTAATTTTTGATTCGTGATATTTAAGTTACGCTCTTTAATAACACGCATTACTTTATTCATGTTTTTATAATCGAAAGTAATGAGGTAATCTATGTTTATAGTTTTTTCTATAATTTTAGATGCTTCTAACGCAAGTTGCGCGGTGGTTTTATATGCATTTATTAAACCACCAACGCCTAGTTTAACGCCTCCAAAATAGCGAACAACTACAATTAAGATGTTTGTAACATCAAAAGATTGGATTTGTCCATAAATAGGCATACCAGCACTATTATTTGGTTCACCATCATCATTTGCGCGGTAACTTATGGTTTCTGTACCTAGTTGGTAGGCGTAACACCAGTGTCTAGCAGAATGATGCTCTTTTTTTAATTTTTCTATTTGAAGTTTTACATCATCTTCATTTAAAACAGGAAAGGTATAGCCAAAGAATTTACTGTTTTTATCTTTAAATAAAACAGGTTCTATGGTTTTGGTGATAGTTTTATAAGTGTCTTTTTCAGTCAAATTAAAATAAGTGGCTTTTGGTTTCAAATAAAGTACAAACGTCTTCGGTCTCTGGATTGATATGCCAAGTTGCAAAATTTAATGTCTTTGCAGTTTCAATGTTATCTTGGTTGTCATCAATAAACAAGCATTCGTCGGCATTTAATTTATTTTCATTTAAAACAAATTCAAAGATATCTGTATTTGGTTTTCTTAAATTTATTTCGTGAGACAAGTAAAAAACATCAAAACAGTTTTTAAATTCATCGTAAAAAGAAATACTTTCTTTAATAGAATCTATATGGAGTTCGTTGGTGTTACTCAGCAAAATAAGTTTGTATTCTCCAGATGCTTTAAGGTTTTTTATAAACTCTAATCTTTCTTTAGGGAAATGTTTTAGCATATAGTTCCATGTGTAAATCAAATCTTCTTCCGAGAGTTTAGGAAAGTTTTCTAAGTAAAAATCTAAAAATTCTTCTGTAGAAATTAAGCCTTGTTCGTAAAAACTATTAAAAGCGGTAATTTCCTCAGAAAAAGAATCAATTTCTAAGGTTTCAAAAGCATATTTAGCAGCGCCATCGATATCAAGGTTTATAAATACGTTTCCGAAATCGAAAATTAATGTTCTAATCATTTTTATATATTTTTAAAAGATCTGTAAGTATGTATTCTTTATTAACTAATTGTCTTGAAATATTTGGGGCCTTAACACCAGTTTTAAATGTTGTTTGTCCAGTAAAAACTCGAGCTTCGTCCCAAAGATTTTCATCTATAAACGTTTGTAATGTTTGTGCTCCACCTTCAATAATTACAGAGTTTATGTTATTATTATAAAGTATAGTACTTATCTGTTTTGCTATGTCAGTTTTTGAATTCCAATCTATGGTCTCGGAATTTTTATTGATGTTTTTTTCGGTGATCCGAATAGTTTGAGCGGCATCATTAAAAATAGCTAAATTATCAGACAGTCGTTCTGTTTTGTCTAAAACAATTCTAATAGGATTGTTGCCATAAAAATCACGAGTTGTTAAAGATGGATTATCAGATACCACTGTTTGTGTGCCAACTAAAATAGCCTGTTCTTCTGCACGCCATTTGTGTACCAATTGTCTAGAGTAGGTGTTGGTAATCCAAACTGGTTTTTGTTCACCCTTACTAATTGGAGCAATAAAACCATCGCTGGTTTCTGCCCATTTCAAAATAATATAAGGTCTTTTTTTATTATGAAATGTAAAAAAGCGTTTGTGGTGCGCTCGACATTCTTTTTCTAAAACACCAACAATTACGTTACATCCGGCTGCTTTTAATCGTTTTATGCCTAAGCCTGCTACTTTTTCAAAGTCGTCTACACAACCAATTACTACATTGGGTATTTGGTGTTTAATAATTAAGTCGCTACAAGGAGGTGTTTTTCCATAATGCGCGCAAGGTTCTAGTGTCACATATATGGTGGCTTGTTTTAAAAGCGTTTTATCGTTTACAGAATTTATGGCGTTTACTTCGGCATGATTTCCACCGTATGCACTTGTATAGCCTTCGCCAATAATTTTGTTATTGTAAACAATTACACTACCAACCATTGGGTTTGGGCGTGTGCTTCCTAATCCGTTTTTGGCAATTTCTAAACAGCGTGTTATGTAGGTTTCGGGTGTATTCAATATTAAAATTTTATTTTAACGTTTTGGGTTTCGTCAACAGCATAACTATGCGAAAAACCAAAGGTTTTATAATTGATTTCTCCTGTGTATTGAATTTTAACCTTTTTGCTAAATAGGCTTCCTAATAATCCACTTAGGTTTTTATTGCTAAAAATACTGTCTGTTGGGATTTGAGCTTTTAACGGAATTGTAAATTCTTTTTTTGCCGGAACATCAAAATGTTCTGCCGATATATGCCCCATTTCATTATCGTTAACAAATATTTTAATGGCATCGGTTTGCAATTCGCCTCCAATATCGTTAGGGTTTAAAAACAGAGCATCAGCTGTAAACGTTACGTTTTTAGATGTTGACTCTAAGATTTTAATGTTTTGTACACCTATAAAAGTCGGTTTTTCGGTTACAGTACAATTTAGAAAAGAGATGAGTAGTGTTGATAAAATTATGAGTTTCTTCATTACGTTTTTTTCGGATTTACTGTATCTTCACCAGACAAAAAGCAAAGTTTTATAGTGAGCAAAGATAATATAGTTATTCGAGAAATTGGGCCTAATGACAACTCAGGAATTGAGCAAGTTATTAGGGCGTGTTTTCATGAGTTTAATATTCCTTTAGAAGGTACGGCTTACACCGATCCAGAAACCAAACAAATTTTTCAGGCTTACCAAAATACAAATGATGTTTATTTTGTTATTGAAGCAGATGGTGAAATTTTAGGAGGCGTTGGTTTAAAGCCATTAGCCGGTTTTGAAACTACAGTTTGTGAAATTCAGAAAATGTATTTTTCATCTAAAATTAGAGGTAAAGGTTACGGTAAGCTGTTGTTTTCTAAATGCCTAGAAGCTGCTAAATCTTTGGGGTATAAACAATGTTACATTGAATCGTCAACACAGTTAAAAGCGGCTATTCATATTTACGAAACTCATGGATTTAAACATCTAGACAAGGCTTTGGGTGATACTGGGCACTTTTCTTGTGGTGTTTGGATGCTAAAAGATTTATAGTTTTTTAGTTTGAATCAAAATTGACAAGAGTAAATGCACTAAGTATTTCTAATTATTGAAAAAATGAAGTTAAAAAACATTCAGAAAATATTTCACGACAAGTTAGATCCGTTTTTTCAATTAGAAGAAGTCGATAGTTTCTTTTATATTTTAATTGAAACCTATTATAAAGTAACACGCTTACAATTGGCAATGGATCGTGATTTAAAAATCGAAAACGAGGCGCTTATTTTAGACGCATTAATGTTGTTAGAGCAACAAATACCAATTCAATATGTTTTAGGTGAAACCGAGTTTTACGGATTAACGTTTAAAGTAAACGATAACACTTTAATCCCAAGGCCAGAAACTGAAGAGTTGGTAAGTTGGGTGTTAAAATCGGTAGAAGAAAATAAAAGCGTAAATATTTTAGATATAGGTACTGGTAGTGGTTGTATCGCTATTTCTATTGCCAAAAACTTACCAAATGCAAAGGTTTTCGCATTAGATGTTAGTGTTGAAGCTTTAAAGGTTGCTCGAGAAAATGCCGAGTTGAACCAGGTGGCTATTACTTTTACCAATCAAGATATATTATCGGTTGAAGGTGAGCAATTATTAGAAGATGCTAAATTTGATGTCATTGTTTCTAACCCGCCTTATGTACGTCATTTAGAGAAAAAGTTAATGCAAACTAACGTGTTGGAAAATGAACCGCATTTGGCACTTTTTGTTGATGATGAAAATCCGTTGGAATTCTACAAAGCTATTACCGAATTTGCAAGTCATAACTTAAAGGAAAACGGCCTTCTGTTTTTTGAAATAAATGAATATTTAGGAAACGAGATGATTCAATTATTAAAAGGAAATCATTTTAAAGACATCCATTTAAAACAAGATATGTTTAGAAAAGATAGAATGATTAATGGTGTTTTTACGAAACAAGCAACATTATAACTAGCAATAAACAATTCCATTTCAGTTTTAACAATAAGAGATTGATGGTTTTCAGTAGTTTTCTATTTAGATAGTATTTCCTAAATTTGAAGCATAAAATTAAAAGTGCTGAATCATTTCAATTGAATATAAATTCAAGCAAAGTATACCCACATCAATGAGTAACATTAAAAAGCAAATTCAGGAGTTAAGTGACGAATTACGTATGCATAACCATAATTATTATGTGTTGGATAATGCGACTATTTCCGATTACGATTTCGATATAAAGTTAAAAGAACTTCAAGCTTTAGAAGCTAAACATCCTGAGTTTACCGATGCTAATTCGCCAACGCAACGTGTAGGTGGTGCAGTTACCAAAAACTTCGAGACCATTAAGCATGCGCAGCGTATGTATTCTTTAGATAATTCATATTCTAAAGAAGATTTGCTCGATTGGGAAGCGCGAATTAAAAAAATGATAGATGGTGATGTTCAATATACTTGTGAGTTAAAATATGATGGTGCATCCATAAGTTTAACATATATTAATGGTGTGTTGGAAAAAGCGGTAACTCGTGGTGATGGTTTTCAGGGCGATAATGTTACGGCTAACGTAAAAACTATAAAGTCTGTACCTTTAAAATTGAAAGGTGATTTTCCTCCAATATTTGATATTCGAGGAGAAATTGTATTGCCTTTTGAAGGGTTTAATAAAATGAACGAAGACCGGATTGAAATAGGAGAAGAGCCTTATAGAAACCCGAGAAATACAGCGTCAGGAAGTTTGAAGTTGCAAGATAGCGCAGAAGTTGCTAAGCGTCCTTTGGAGTGTTTGTTGTATAATTTAACAGGTGGAAATCTAGGTGTTTCTAATCAGTTTGAGAGTTTAGAAAAAGCACGTCAATGGGGTTTTAAAGTTCCTGAAGTTGCTAAACTAGCAAATTCTATAGACGAAGTTTTAGACTTTATAAATTATTGGGATATACATCGTCATGATCTTCCTTTTGAAACTGATGGTGTTGTTGTAAAAGTAAATAGTTTGCAGCAGCAAGAGGAGCTTGGTTTTACATCCAAAGCACCACGTTGGGCTATGGCTTACAAATTTAAAGCCGAGCAGGTTTCTACTCGATTAAACAGTATATCTTACCAAGTTGGTAGAACGGGAGCTATTACGCCTGTAGCAAATTTAGAGCCTGTAGAATTAGCAGGAACAACGGTTAAGCGTGCGTCTTTACATAATGCAGATCAAATAGAAAAGCACGATATTCGTGTTGGTGATATGGTTTATGTTGAAAAAGGAGGGGAGATAATACCTAAAATTTTGGGTGTCGATTTAAGTGAGCGACCAGCAAATTCTGAACCTACATTATATATAACCCATTGTCCGGAATGTGATACTGCTTTAGAGCGTAAAGTTGGTGAAGCACAACATTATTGCCCGAATTATAATGGATGTAATCCTCAAATTATTGGAAGAATTCAGCATTATATTTCGCGTAAAGCGATGGATATTGATGGTTTAGGAGGTGAAACGGTTGCGCTTTTAGTTAATGAAGGTTTGATTTCTAATTATTCCGAGTTATATGAATTGACAAAGGAGCAAGTTATTCCGCTGGAACGTATGGCAGATAAAAGTGCTGAAAAATTAATTCAAGGTGTAGAACAATCTAAAAATATACCTTTCGAGCGTGTTCTTTTTGCTTTAGGTATTCGCTATGTTGGTGAAACAGTAGCTAAAAAGTTAGCAAGGCATTATAAAAGTATTGATGCGGTTCAGGAAGCATCACAAGAAGCACTTGTTAATGTTGATGAAATAGGAATTAAAATAGCAGAGAGCGTTTGTTTGTTTTTTGCTTCCGAAGAAAATAATAATATTATAAACCGATTAAAATCTTTTGGTGTTCAGTTAGAAATGTCGGCAGAAGAATTGGTTGGTAAAACGAGTTTACTTACCGGACAATCTATAGTTGTTACTGGAGTTTTTGAAACTGTTTCTAGAAATGAACTGAAGAAGCTTATTGAGGATAATGGAGGGAA
This sequence comes from Algibacter sp. L3A6, assembly GCF_009796825.1. Taxonomy (GTDB): domain Bacteria; phylum Bacteroidota; class Bacteroidia; order Flavobacteriales; family Flavobacteriaceae; genus Algibacter. Next base: position 4,611,616 of record NZ_CP047030.1, on the reverse strand, counting down.
AGTTAGTAGTTCTATCTCATCTAAAACAAGTTTTATAGTTGCTGGAGATAAAATGGGACCTAGTAAAAAAGAGAAAGCAGAGAAGTTAAATGTAGAATTGATTAGTGAGGCTGAATTCTTGCAAAAGATAGGTTTTGAATAAAAATAATCGATTAAAAGCATTTTAACTCTATCAAATTGAGCTATTTGTTTATATTTGTTTCGATTTTAGAAGCAAATATGTACAAGTCAAAAATCTTTATAATATTAATTGCAGCTGTTTATGTTTTTTATGTTGTTTTCGAATTTAACGGAAATCCAGACTTAGCATTTTACTTCGAATCGCTTATTGTGCCGCTAGTGGTTGCTCGCTATGTGGTTTCGGTTAAGCCAAAAAACAAGCTGTTTTTAATGTTTTTTGTGCTATTTGCATTGGCTGATTTGTTGGCTATTTTTGATAAAATTGCTTACCCTGATACAAGCTCTGATTATTACCAATATGCCTATTATTTAGGAAACAGTTTATATGTTTTGGCTTATTTTATGTTGTTTTTTAAGATGTGTCAGTCTATAAACTTTAAATATGTGTTTAGAAACTTGAAGATTCATTTATTTGTTTTACTCATTTTAGATGCTTATTTAATTTATGTTTTATACGCCATTGAGCAACCTAATTTATTAACAAATAGTATCTATTTTCTAGAGAACATATACAATATTATCATTCTGTTAGTTTTGTCTTTATCGCTGCTAAATTATTTTTACCGTGATAACGAAAAATCACTTTTCTTATTTTTTGGTGTGTTGTGTCTTGTTTTTTCCGAAGTAATAGATATTGCTAATATTTATATTTCTCAAAGTAGCTTATTAAACTTTCTAGCTACAACATTGGTTTTAGGGGCTTTTTACTTTTTCTACGAACAATCCCGATTACCGAATGTTAGCCCTAGAGAAGACGAGCATTATCCACACCTTAAGTAAGGTTTTTTCGTTGCGTGTACTTTCTTTTTGTTTTTATGAGTTGATATCTAAAGTCGTCGTAAAATAAACTTGATAGTAAAATTAATGCCGCAAGTATTAGGGTATTTAGTTTTAAATGAAGTTCAGAATAAAAAAATCCACCTATTAAACCTCCTATAAAGAAAGAAGAAATTATATATATACGTAACTTAATATTCTCTTTTAACTTGGCTCGATCAGGATGAGATTCTGGGAATAATAAATGGGACAAATCTATACCCAAATCTGTAAAAAGGCCTGTGAGATGCGTTGTTCTTACTACTGCGTTTGAAATTTTAGTAACAAATGAGTTTTGTAAACCCATAGCGAACAACATTGCAAAGACTATAAAATTAGGATAAGTTATTTCTACAAAGTTGCTTATTACTGCAATAGAAATTAAAATGAGACTTTCTATTACAGTAGGGATAACAAAAACGTTGAGTTGTTTGTTAACCCTATATTTTTCAATTAAAAAACTGGAAGCAAAAGAACCAAGAAGAAAGGAGAAAATATATAAAAAATAGATAGTACCTTTCCAGAATTTAAAATTTGCCAGATCGTATATAAAGAGCGCAAAATGCCCTGTTACATTTGTGGTTAATTGCTTAAATGATAAAAATCCGGTAACATTTATTATTCCGGCAGCTAAAGACAAAACAGTGGCAATTTGCAGGTTATGTTTTAAAGTTCTGCTTTTGCCTTGATGTCTAAACATGTGATACTCTTTTTAAAGGTATTCTTAATTTCAGTTCATGGATAAGTATAGCATTACACAATAATCGAAGTTCCGTTAGCCGATTTGTTTTTATCGGAATCGAAATAGAAATCTATTTTACCTAGGTTAATACCATAGCAACCTACTTGATTAACAAGTGTGTTTTTGCCGTCAATATTTTTTACAACTGTTGGTTTTTTTAAGAATGTATGCGTGTGGCCACCGATAATTAAATCGATATCTTTTGTTGCTCCGGCAAGTTTTAAATCGTCTATTTTATCTGGGTTGTTTTTATAATGATACCCTAAGTGAGATAAACAAATAATTAAATCGCAGTGTCCATCTTCTTTTAAAATACGCGTCATTTCTTGGCTCGTTTCAACGGGATCTAAATACTTTGTTTCCTTAAACATGCTTTTGTCTACCAAGCCAGTAAGCTCTATGCCTAAACCAAAAACGCCTATTTTAATACCATCTTTTATAAATGTTTTATAAGGTTTGGTATGCGTGTCCATTATAGTGTTAGAGAAATCGTAGTTTGCTGTAATAAAAGGAAACTCAGCATGTGGTAATTGAGCGTACAAACCATCGATACCATTATCAAAATCGTGATTACCAATAGTTGCGGCATCATATTTTAATTTACTCATTAGTTTAAATTCCAATTCTCCACCGTAATAATTAAAATAGGGTGTGCCTTGAAAAATGTCACCAGCATCTAATAGTAAAGTGTTAGGGTTTTCCTTCCTTATAGCATCTACTAAATTTGCTCTACGTGCAACACCACCTTTGTTTGCGTTTCGCCCATCTTCAGGTCCAAAAGCATCAATGTGGCTATGTACATCGTTAGTATGTAGAATTGTTATTTTAGATGTTTTATCAAGCGTAGTAAACGATTGAAGTCCCATGCTGCCAAGTGTAACTAATGCAGTTCCAGCTGTGGCTTGTTGTATAAAGTCTCTACGTTTCATATTATTTAATTTGAGTGAATCTATCGTCTATAACCGGGTTAATGGTGTCCAGTTTCATAAACTTATCAATTAGCGCATTTCTTATTTTATAATCTAAAACATATAGACTATCGTTTGTTTTAAAGAAGGTCATATTATCGCCTCCACTGTACAAATAATCGTTTGTTGCAACATAGTAAGTTTTATCTTTTTCTATGCTTTTACCATTTACTTTAGCTTCAAGAATATTAGAATCTTTGTCTAATGTTAATTTAATTCCAGAAACCGGATGTGCTCGTTTTCCGCGAGATAAGTAATGCATTATACTATCTACTTGTTCGCCTTTTAGCGCCACAACAACAATGCTGTTTTCAAAAGGCATTAAGCCAAAAGCGGTTCGTTTTGAAACATTTCCTTTTGATAAAATAGAGCGAATACCACCATGATTTAGTAAAACCATATCAATGTCTTTTCCGGTTCTACTTTTAAAAATCGGATTAGATTCGCTGTAAACGGCGTCGGCCATAAAATTACCTATAGCAGTATTGTATTCTCCATCTTTTTTAGTGTAGGTGTCTGCAGAATAGGCTAAAACGCTATCAAGATCTTTTTCAATTCTATCTTTAAAAGGTTTTATGTAAGCTTCAATTTCACTATTCCCGCCTAAAGAATCTGTAATGGTAATTTGCTTACCTTCAATTTTTGTGAGATGTAATTTTTGATCTTTACACCCTGAAAAAACAAAAATATTTAACAAAATAAATAAATATGTAATCCTCATATATTAAACTAATTTTTTGAATGTACTTTTGCTACCTTTGCGCAAAGGATAAAGGTAAATGATTTTAAAGGGTTTTAAAGAAAAATCTAATAAAAAATACTTGAACAAATTATTATTGGAACGCCAATTGGAGGTTGCCGATAGTGATGTTGAGAGTTTAGGGGTGATTCTAAATTTAGATGAAATTGACGATTTTGAGATGTTCAATTCGTTAGCAGATACCCTAAAAGTAAAGTCTAATAAATTGAAAATCATAGCCTTTTCTCAGAATGAAAAAGAAGATTTAAAGACTTGGGATAGTTGTTATAATCCTAAAGATTTTGGTTGGAGAGGCGCTATTAAAAATCCAGAATTAGAAGGGTTTTTAAATACTAAATTTGATGTTTTAGTTAGCTATTACGATACCGATATTTTAGAATTGAAGCTAATTACTGCGAAATCTAAGGCGAAATTTAAGATTGGAATATTGCAAAGTGATGAGCGGATTAACGATTTAATTATAAAAACAAACTTAAAAGAGTTCGATTTATTTAAAACCGAAACTTTTAAATACTTAAAAATATTAAATAAAATTTAGAATGAATAGTAAGTTTCTTGGAACTGGAGTGGCATTGGTAACGCCTTTTAATGATGATTTAACAGTAAATCATGAAGCATTAACCAATATTGTAAACTTCAATATTGATAATGGCACAGAGTATTTGGTAATTAGCGGTACAACTGCCGAGAGTGTAACAATTACTAAAGACGAAAAGAAAGCTATTGTTGCAACTATTGCTAAAGCTAATAACGGTCGTGTGCCCTTAGTTTTAGGTATTGGTGGCAATAACACTATGCAGGTTATTGAAGAAATTAAGACAACAGATTTAAGTGGTATAGATGCTATTTTATCGGTTACACCTTATTACAGTAAGCCAACTCAAGAAGGAATTTATCAGCATTTTAAAGCTATATCCGAAGTTTCGCCTGTAGACATTATACTTTATAATGTACCAGGTAGAACATCTAAAAATATGGATGTTAATACAACTTTAAGATTGGCAAACGATTTTAAAAATGTTATTGCTGTAAAAGAAGCAGGAAATAACGTGGCTCAATATTTACAATTAATAAAGAATAAACCAGAAGATTTTTTAGTGATTTCAGGGGATGATGATTTAGCATTATCTATTGTTTTAGCAGGTGGGGCTGGAGTTATCTCTGTAATAGGGCAAGCTTTTCCTAAAGATTTCTCTGAAATGATTCGTTTAGGATTAAAAGGAGATAATAAAGCGGCTTACAAACTTCATTTTAAATTAATGAATGTTATCGATTATATATTCGAGGAGAATAACCCCTCTGGAATTAAAGCCGTTTTTCAAGCTTTAGGCTTATGTGAAGATACTGTGAGGTTGCCTTTAGTGCCCGCAACAGATGCTTTAAAGCAAAAAATTAAAGATTTTGTAGAAGCTTATTAAATATTTTTTCAGTGTTAAATATAACTTAAACCTTATGATTACTGGGTTTAAGCCTCTATTTTAGCAAAAGTTTGGATTGAAAATAATATTTTTAATATCCATATTATTAACCTAATTTTGCATCCTCTTTTATATTTATGAAAAAGTTTTTTTACATTTTATTAGTATTCACTGTTTTAAGTAGTTGTAGCGAGTATCAAAAGGTTTTAAAATCTGAAGATATTGCCACTAAATTTAAAATGGGTGAAGAATTATATAACGAAGGTAAGTTTGCTAAAGCCAATAGGTTATTTGCTCAAATTGTACCTAATTATAGAGGAAAGCCTCAAGCAGAAAAATTAATGTATTTATATTCTAATTCTTTCTATGAAATGGGAGATTATTATGTAGCAGGGTATCAGTTCGAGCGTTTTGCATCAAGTTATCCAAATAGTGAAAAGCAAGAAGAAGCTTCCTTTTTAAGTGCAAAAAGTTATTCAATGCTTTCACCAGCTTATACTAAAGATCAAAAGCAAACGGTTGAAGCTATTGAGAAATTGCAAACATTTATTAATGTGTTTCCAGAATCTAAATATGTTGCCGATGCAAATACTTTGGTACAAGAGTTAGATTTTAAATTAGAGAATAAAGCATATAGTATAGCAAAGCAGTACAATTTAATATCAGATTTTGAAGCGTCAATAAAATCATTTAATAATTTTATTTTCGATTTTCCAGGATCTTCTTTAAGAGAGAAAGCTTTGTTTTACAGATTAGATTCTGCACATAAATTAGCAATGAATAGTGTAGAACGAAAAAAAGAAGTACGTTTAAAACAAGCTAAAGAATTTTACGAAAGCTTTAAAAAAGCTTATGTAAACTCTGAGTTCATTTCGCAAGCAGATGATATGGCAGGAGAATTAAACGGCGCTTTAGAAAAATATAGCACAAAAAGTTAAATAACAAGACCAAAATGGATTTAAAGAAAACCAATGCTCCCGTTAATACGATTACGTATGATAGAAATCAAATAGATGAGCCAACAGATAACATCTACGAGTCAATTTCAATCATATCAAGACGTGCAGAGCAAATTAATACGGAGATTAAAAAAGAATTAATCGATAAGTTAGAAGAATTTGCTACTTATAACGATAGTCTTGAAGAGATCTTTGAAAATAAGGAGCAAATTGAGGTGTCTAAATTTTACGAAAAATTACCAAAACCTCATTCATTAGCTGTTCAAGAATGGTTAACAGATAAAATTTATTTTAGAAATACAGAAGAAGATACTCAAGAGTAAATTCTTAAATTTCTTTACAATATTTAAACTCCAAACCAATTATAATAATAGGCTTGGAGTTTCTTAGGTTATTAAGTAAATATTAAAATTGAATCATCTATTTTATGAGTATTTTAAACGGTAAAAATGTACTGTTAGGAGTTACAGGAGGTATTGCAGCTTATAAAACGGCTTCATTAGTTAGGTTATTTGTTAAATCTGGAGCAAACATAAAAGTCGTGATGACGCCTGCGGCTAAAGAGTTTGTTACGCCTTTAACCTTATCTACACTTTCTAAAAACCCGGTACATTCTACTTTTACAAATGAAGAAGATGATAATGCTACTTGGAATAATCATGTAGATTTAGGACTTTGGGCCGATGTTTTTATTATTGCGCCTGCCACAGCTAATACCTTATCTAAAATGATGAATGGTGCTAGCGACAATTTACTTCTAGCGACATATTTATCAGCTAAATGTCCGGTGTATTTCGCACCAGCAATGGATTTAGATATGTATAAGCATCCCGCATCATTAGAATCTTTTAAAAAACTTAAGAGTTTTGGAAATATTATGATTCCTGCTGGAAGCGGAGAATTAGCGAGTGGTTTAGTAGGCGAGGGCCGGATGGCAGAACCAGAAGATATTCTGTCTTTTATTGAACAAGATATCTTAGGGAAATTACCACTACGCGGAAAAAAAATATTGATTACTGCTGGACCAACTTATGAGGCCATAGATCCTGTGCGTTTTATTGGTAATCATTCTAGTGGAAAAATGGGTTTTGAAATAGCAAAAGCATCTGCCAACCTTGGAGCCGAAGTGGTTTTAATTTCAGGACCAACACATCAAAAAGTATCACATTCTTTAATAAACGTAGTGCCGGTTGTTAGTGCTGCTGATATGTATAATGCGGTTCACGAGCATTTCAATACTGTTGATGTTGCTGTGCTTTCTGCAGCAGTTGCCGATTTTACTCCAAAAGAAGTTTCTAATCAGAAAATAAAAAAGAAAAGTGATACGTTAACGTTAGAGTTAGGGCGTACTAAAGATATTTTAGCTTCGTTAGGCGATATTAAAACAAGTCAATACTTAGTAGGTTTTGCTTTAGAAACTAATAACGAGCTCGAAAATGCAAAAGGAAAATTAAAAAGAAAGAATTTAAATTTAATTGTTTTAAATTCGTTAAATGATAAAGGCGCTGGTTTTAAAGGTGACACCAATAAGGTTACTTTTATTGATGATGCTGGTAATATTACCGAAAATAGCCTAAAATCAAAAGCCGATGTGGCGATAGATTTGTTAAATAAAATTATTGAAAATATACATGCGTAACATATTAGTTGTTTTATTGTTAGTATTAAGTTTCACGGGTATTTCGCAAGAACTAAACTGTAAAGTGATTGTTAATGCGCAACAAACCGGAAACGAAAACTTTCCTATTTTTAAAACTCTAGAAAAACAACTTACCGAGTTTGTAAATAAAACAAAATGGACTAACCAGAAGTTTGCACCACAAGAGCGTGTAGATTGTAGTATGTTTATTAATATCATTGAGTATAGCGGAGAGTCTTTTAGTGCAACGTTACAAGTGCAATCTTCTCGACCAACTTACGGCTCATCATACAGTTCTCCAATTTATAATTTTAACGATAAAGATTTTAATTTTAGATATTTAGAATTTCAAAACCTAATCTTTAATCCTACGCAATACGAATCTAATTTAGTTTCTGTGTTAGGGTTTCATGTATATATGGTTCTCGGTTTAGATGCCGATTCATTTGCCGAAAAAGGTGGAGATCCTTATTTTAAACAAGCGCAAATTATTACTAATTATTCGCAGCAAAGTAATTCGGCAGGTTGGAAGTTAGAAGATGGTTTACAAAGTCGTTTTGCACTTATCGATAACATCATGTCGCCTACGTTTAAAGAGTTTCGTGAGGTTATGTATACTTACCACAGAGTAGGTATGGATGTTATGGCAGAAAATAATAAAAAAGGTAAAGAAGAGATTGCATCGGCACTTTCTACATTTAAAGATATGAATAGTCGTAGACCTAATTCTTTTTTATTACGAACGTTTTTTGACGCAAAGGCCGACGAGTTAGAACAAATTTTTAGCGATGGTCCAAACGTAAATATTGCAAGTTTAAAAGAAACACTGCAACGTATTGCGCCCATGCATAGTTCTAAATGGAGTAACATTAAGTTTTAGAATAACACTTTTATACTAACAACTAAATATTAAGTCTAACATAAAAGACTACAAAAAATGCTAACATCGCTTTCTATAAAAAATTACGCATTAATCGATCATTTACAGGTTAATTTTAACGATGGTTTTTCTATAATTACAGGTGAAACTGGAGCAGGAAAATCTATCCTTCTTGGTGGTTTATCTTTAATTTTAGGTAAACGTGCCGATTTAAGTAATTTAAAAGATACTTCAAAAAAGTGTATTATTGAAGCTGTTTTTAATGTTTCAAACTATAAACTGAAAGCTTTATTTGAAGCAGAAGACTTCGATTATGAAGAACAAACTATTATCCGTCGAGAAATTTTGCCTTCAGGTAAATCACGAGCTTTTGTAAATGATTCTCCTGTAAATTTAAAAGGTTTGCAGGTTTTAGGTGAACGATTAATTGATATCCATTCTCAGCATCAAACCATGCAATTAACCGATAATGGTTTTCAATTTCAAATAATAGATGCTTTAGCTAATAACGATACTATTTTACAAGATTATAAAATTGAATTAAAAGGCTATAAAAAACTCCAGAAGGATTTAAAAGAACTTTTAACCTTTCAGGCGGAAGCCATTAAAGAGCACGATTACAACTCATTTTTATTGAGTGAATTGGTAGAAGCTAATTTAGTTGATGGTGAAGTGGAAACGCTAGAGGAGGAGTACGAGACTTTAAATAATATTGAAGGCATACAAGAAAAACTATCGGAAGCACATCAATTATTATCAGAAGAAGAAATTGGAGTTCTAGGGAGTTTAACCAACTTGAAAAATGTATTTCAGAAGTTATCTGGTATATCTTCTAAGTACGAAGATTTGTTTAACCGTGTTAACAGTAGTCTTATTGAAATGGACGATGTTTTCAGCGAGGTAGATACTTTGCAAGAGGAATTAGATGCCGATCCGGCTAGATTAGAAGTTGTAGATGCAAAACTTAAGGCTATTCATAATTTAATGCAAAAGCACGTTGCGGAAGATGTAGCAGAGCTTATTCAAATTAAAAATGCATTAGAAGAAAAAGTTTCGGCAACAGAGAGTTTAGATGAAAATATTCAGAAAAAAGAAAATGAAATTTTAGCTAAAACTAAGCAAATAAATAAAATTTCAAAAGAAATAAATAAAACACGTGTTGCTGTAATTCCGCAGTTAAAAAAGGAATTAGAAACTATTTTAGCGAGCTTAGGGATGCCAAATGCTCAGTTTAAAATTGAAGCGACATTAAAAGATGCCTTTTTTGCAAATGGCCAAGACGAGCTAACGTTTTTGTTTTCTGCAAATAAAGGAGGTCAATTTAACGAACTTAAAAAAGCAGCATCTGGTGGTGAGCTATCACGAATTATGCTTGCTATTAAATCTGTTCTATCAAACTACATACAATTACCGACTATTATGTTTGATGAAATTGATACTGGAGTTTCTGGTGAGATTTCTAACAAAATGGGAGATATTATGCAGGATATGAGTAAGACCATGCAAGTGTTTTCTATTACGCATTTACCGCAAGTTGCAGCTAAAGGACATTCGCATTTTAAAGTTTATAAGGAAGATGTAGACGATGTTACCCGTACCAATTTAGTAAAGTTAAATCGCGATGAGCGTATTGTAGAAATTGCACAAATGTTAGGTGGAATAGAAATGTCGTCGTCAGCCATTGCACATGCTAAGGAATTACTAAATTAAAAAAACTAAAGCTTTTAAGATTTAAAGTTTAAAGTTTAGTATTTTTGCGGCGTTAAATTAATCAATAAATTAAAAATACGGCCCGTATTATAGCCTTGTAAAGGGAGATAACAGCGAAACAAACCAGAACAAACGTTTTGTTGAATTAGGGAAATAAACCAATTAATATGTACAATTTACTAAAAGGAAAAAGAGGAATTATTTTTGGAGCATTAGATGAAAATTCAATTGCTTGGAAAACTGCAGAACGTGTTCATGAAGAAGGCGGAACTTTTGTTTTAACAAACGCGCCAGTTGCCATGAGAATGGGACAGATTAATGAATTGGCTGAAAAAACTGGTTCTCAAATTATTCCTGCTGATGCGACTTCGGAAGAAGATTTACAGAATTTAGTAGAGAAATCTATGGAAATTCTTGGAGGTAAAATTGATTTTGTTTTACACTCTATCGGAATGTCTATTAACGTACGTAAAGGAAAGCATTACACCGATCAGAATTATGCATGGACCCAAAAAGGAACAGATGTTTCTGCAATGTCTTTTCATAAAGTTATGCAAACGCTTTACAAAGCAGATGCTATGAACGAGTGGGGTTCTATTGTTGCTTTAACTTATATGGCTGCACAACGTGTGTTTCCTGATTATAACGATATGGCTGATAATAAAGCATATTTAGAGAGTGTAGCTCGTAGTTTTGGATATTTCTTCGGAAGAGATAAAAAAGTACGTGTAAACACTATTTCTCAATCGCCAACACCAACTACTGCAGGTAGTGGTGTAAAAGGTTTTGATGGTTTTATTGCTTACGCTGATAAAATGTCACCACTTGGTAATGCTACAGCTTTAGATTGTGCAAACTACACTGTTTCTATGTTTAGTGATTTAACTAAGCGTGTAACACTGCAAAACTTATTCCACGACGGAGGTTTTAGTAATATGGGTGTTAGTGACGAAGTAATGAGTGCATTTGTTGCTGCTGAAGAAAAATAGAAAATAAAGATTATATATTATGAAAGCCACCTGTAAAAGGGTGGCTTTTTTGTTACTTTTGTGTTATGCAGTTAGAGTTTTCATTCATAATTCCGGTTTATAATCGACCAGACGAAACCCAAGAACTTTTAGAGAGTTTTGTGGGCTTAAAAACGGATACAGATTTTGAAATTGTTATCGTTGAAGATGGTTCTACTTTATCATCAAAATCAATAGTAGATGCTTTTAAAAATAAGTTAAATATTTCTTATTATTTCAAAGAAAATTCGGGGCCAGGAGATTCTAGAAACTATGGAATGCAAAGAGCTAAGGGGAATTATTTTATCATTTTAGATTCCGATTGTATTTTACCATCACAATATTTATCTGAAGTTGAAAAAGGGTTAGAAGCTAATTATGTAGATTGTTTTGGAGGGCCAGATGCCGCACACCAATCGTTTACTAATTTACAGAAAGCTATTAATTTTTCAATGACTTCTTTTATCACTACAGGCGGTATTAGAGGGAACAAAAAAAGTGTAGATACCTTTGAGCCACGGAGTTTTAATATGGGGTTATCAAAAGTAGCTTTTCTTGCTTCTTCTGGTTTTGGACGTATACATCCTGGTGAAGATCCCGATTTATCTATTCGTTTATGGAATTTAGGTTTTAAAACCACTTTAATTCCTGAAGCTTTTGTATATCATAAACGCCGCATTTCTTGGAGTAATTTTTATAAGCAGGTTCATAAATTCGGAATGGTAAGGCCTATTTTAAATAGCTGGCACCCTTCAACTAAAAAAATAACCTATTGGTTTCCTACGTTGTTTTGTTTCGGCTTTGTGTTTTCTATTTTATTGCTTCTTGTTAATATTAATTTTGGCTTAATAGCTTATTCGTTGTATTTCGGAGTTGCCCTTTTATTAGCTTTAATTTCTACCAAAAATATCGTAGTTTCTATTTTGGCAATACCGGCAATAATTATTCAATTTTTTGGTTATGGTTATGGGTTTTTGAAATCGACAATAGCTGTATCTGTTTTAAATAAGGATCCTGAAAATCACTTTCCTAAATTATTCTTTAAATCGAAATGATAAAAAAATTAAAGTCTCATTTATTATCTTCTATAAAAAGTAAAAAAATCAATATTTTTCTACTCTTTCTGGTGTCGGCTTTCATTATCTTGATTTTTAATAAACTATCTAAAGAATATACTAATACTCTAGTGTTTAATATTGAGATGGAGCATGTGCCTCAAGAGCATGTTATTTTGAATGATAGTACTAATTTTTTGGCCATTACCTTAAAAACTCATGGCTTTAAATGGTTAAATTATTACATGAGTTCGCCTAAAGTTAAAATTGATTTTGCTAAAGATGTTTACAGAAAAGATTCGGCTTATGTTTGGCACAAATCGATTAAATATTTGGCAAATACACAATTTGAAAGTCATGTAGAATTATTAAATATTTTGCCAGATACGCTTTACTTTAAGTATGGTGTTAATTTGGTGAAAAAAGTACCTGTTAGGTTAAAATCGGAGGTAAGTTTTTCTTTAGGTTATGATGTAGCTGGAGATTATAAATTACAACCAGATTCGGTTACTGTAATAGGTCCAGATGTTTTGGTTTCAAAGTTGAAGTTTATTGAAACAAAGCCTGTAAATTTAATAGATGTAAAAAGTGATATTACTAAAAACTTAGAATTAGAGCTTCCTAATATGGACGATTTAAAATTTTCGAGTAGAACAATTGTGTTAAAAGCTAAAGTTGAAAAGTTCACAGAAGGAAAATTAAAGATTCCGGTTCATATTATAAACACGCCAGATTCTTTAAGAATAAAATATTTTCCAAAGGAAATTAACGTATCTTATTATGTGAGTTTAAAAAACTTTAATAGTGTTACTGTAAAAGATTTTAAAGTGGTTTGCGATTATAGTAAAGTCACCAAAGGCTCTACGTTAACGCCAGAATTGGTTAAAATGCCAGAACAGGTTAAAAATGCAAGAATAAATCAGCAATTAATAGAATTTATTATAACGAAATGATTGTAATAGGGCTTACAGGTGGTATTGGTAGCGGGAAAACAACCGTAGCAAAAATGTTTAAGGCATTAGGTGTGCCAGTATATATTGCCGATGTTGAGGCCAAAAAACTGATGCTTAAGTCCAAAATTATTAAGCGTAAACTTATTGCGTTGTTTGGGGAAGAAGCTTACGTGGATCAAAGTTTAAATAAGCCATTTATTGCTAGTATTATTTTTAATGATAAAAATATGCTAAACCAAATGAATGCTATTATTCACCCAAGAGTGGCTAGGCATTTTGAAAAATGGACAGCCAAAAAAAAATCAGTCTACGTAATAAAAGAAGTCGCTATTTTATTTGAAAATGGAGGTGATAAACTCTGCGATTATATTATTGCTGTAACGGCTCCTAAAGCAGCTAAAATAGAACGTGTTTTGGAACGCGATAATACTACAGAAGAAAAGGTAAAAGCGATTATGGATAACCAATGGAGCGATGCCGAAAAAGTAAAGCTTTCGCATTTTGTTATCGAAAATATTGACCTCGAAAAAACTAAAAAACAAGTAGCTTCTGTACACGCTCAGATTCTTAAAAAAATACAGAAATCATAGAATTTTAACATTTTTGTTAATGTAAGGTTAAAAGCTGTTTTAGTAAATGTTAAAATGTTAATTTTGAATAATGAGCAAACGTATAATTTTCGTTTTAATATTGTTAATGAGTTTATCTTTGATAGGGATAATTTCTATCCAAGCTTACTATATTAACAATTCTGTAAAGAACGAAAAAGAGCGTTTTAGAAGTAGTGTAAAAACAGCACTTTACTATGTTTCCAATACTATTGAAACTAAGGAAGAGGCAGAGTATGTTTACAAACTTCAGAATTTAGTTTTGCAAGGTGTATCGGTAGATACGGCTGCTATTAGAAACTTAAATATTATTCAAGAAGACTCCGATTCAAAAGAAATTGTAGTTTATAGTAGTGGTATTTTAGAAGAAAATTATAAGCTGAGTTCACCGCTTTTTGACATGGGGTTAGATACTATAAATGTGAAACGCATTTATAACGAACGCCAAACAAGAGTTTATAGTAATAAAGAGTCGGATTTAGATTTAAGTTCGAATGATAAATTATTGGTTTTAGAGAAGATGTCTACAACCGATAAAATTTTATTTGAAGATCTTTATAAAGATATTGCACAAAGGCGACCAATTCATCAAAGAGTTTCTAGAGAAATGATTGAAGAAATGCTAGATCGCAAGTTAAAAGAAGATTCGATTAATATTAATTTCGAATTTGCTATTTACAGTAACGATTTGGCAACAAAAATTCAGAGTGATTCCTTTGATTATGATAAGGCTTCAACGTATTCTGTGCCTATTTTTTCTAATATGAATACGGGAAGTCCGTATAAATTATTGGTAAATTTCCCGGAAGATGGTAAGTTTATTTTGTCGACTATAATTGGTATGATTTTGCTATCTATAGTGTTTACGTTAATCATTATTATGGCGTATACAGGAGCGCTTTATCAGTTAATGAAACAACGTAAAATTTCGGAAATTAAAACCGATTTTATAAATAATATGACGCATGAGTTTAAAACGCCAATTGCGACTATAAATTTAGCTTTAGATTCTATTAAGAATCCTAAAATCATTGGAGATCGTGATAAGGTAATTCGTTACTTAAACATGATTAAAGAAGAGAATAAACGTATGCACGCACAAGTAGAAAATGTGTTACGTATTTCTAAACTTGAAAAGAATGAGCTAAATATAAGTAAAGAGCGCGTTGATTTTCATGAGTTAATAGAAGATGCTATTACCCATGTGGAATTGATTGTGGAAGACAGACAAGGCTATATCCATACGCACTTGGATGCAGAAAGCACATCGGTTTTAGCAAATGAAACGCACTTTACAAATGTGGTGGTAAATATTTTGGATAATGCCATTAAATATTCTCCAGAAGCCCCAAAAATAGACGTGTATACGGAAAATGTTGGGACTAATATTATATTGAAAATTAAAGACCAAGGTAGCGGAATGAGTAAAGCTGCCGTAAAACGTGTGTTCGAAAAATTTTACAGAGAACATACTGGAAATATACATAATGTTAAAGGCCATGGACTTGGTTTAGCATACGTGAAACGCATAGTAGATGACCATCAAGGTTATATAACAGTAGAAAGTGAAAAAGACAAAGGAAGTACTTTTACAGTAAGGCTTCCGTTAATATCGTAAATTATGGAAGAGCATAAAAAAAGAATTTTATTAGTAGAAGATGATCCAAATTTTGGAACCGTACTTAAGGATTATTTAATGATGAATGATTATGACGTAACGCATGCCAAAAATGGTATGGAAGGTTTTGAAAAATTCAAAAAGGATGATTTCGATTTATGTATTTTAGACGTTATGATGCCGTATAAAGATGGCTTTACTTTAGCTAAAGAAATACGTGAAAAAAACACCGATGTGCCTATTGTTTTCCTAACGGCTAAAACCATGAAGGAAGATGTGCTTAAAGGTTATAAAGTAGGAGCAGACGACTATTTAAACAAACCGTTTGATAGTGAGGTGTTACTAATGAAAATAAAAGCTATTATTCAAAGAAAAGCAACAGAAACAGTTTCTGATAGTAAACAATTTGAATTTAAAATTGGTGGCTTCGACTTGAATTCTAAACTTCGTTTTTTAAGTCATAATGGAGCAGAACCTGTAAAGTTATCGCCTAAAGAAAATGAGTTGTTACGTTTGTTAGCATTACATGAAAATGATTTAATGCCTCGTGAATTAGCACTGACTAAAATATGGAGAGACGATAATTATTTCACGTCCAGAAGTATGGATGTTTACATTGCAAAGCTTCGTAAGTATTTAAAATTAGATCCAAAAGTAGAGATACTTAATATACATGGTGAAGGATTTAGATTAGTTGTAAATAGCTAATATTTCAACATAAATAATATTTAAAACCTGTTAGTTTATATGAATTGACAGGTTTTTTTATGGTATATATTTTACTTCGGAAATAGATGTTTAACGCGTATTCTGTTAAGTTTTATTTTGATGTTTAAACTTTAGAAAACAGATTGAAATCTAATATGTTGAAATCGTTATTCGATGATCTATAATTCAGGAACCGTTACAGTTTGACAACTAAATTGTTCTTCTGGGCAAGCATCAGTAATTAGGCCATAACAAACCTCGTATGTTCCTGGCTCTAGGGATATAAAAAAGTTTCCTTGATCAAAACCCTCTCCCTAAGCTGTACTTTTATATTCCCCATCCAAATAATATTTTAGATCATAACTAGCTTTAATACTAGTGCCATCTAATACATCGAAATTTGGTTGTA
Source organism: Algibacter sp. L3A6 (assembly GCF_009796825.1). Classification (GTDB taxonomy): domain Bacteria; phylum Bacteroidota; class Bacteroidia; order Flavobacteriales; family Flavobacteriaceae; genus Algibacter. The sequence goes on along the minus strand of NZ_CP047030.1, from coordinate 4,595,186 downwards.
TTTGGTAAAACCCTTCAGAAAATAAAGAGATGTTAAAATCAGGGGTAAAGCAATCGGCTACTTCTATAGTTTCACAGCTAGTTCGTGTTTCTGTACAGTCGTTTGTGGTTAACTCAAAACAAACTTCATGGGTTCCAGGCTCTAAAGTTGTTCTAAATTCACCATCATCCCAAGCAGCACCTAAGGCTTGATATTTATATTCACCATCTACAAAAAACTTTAGAATATAACCTTCTTTAATTTCGGTTCCATTTAATATTTCAAATTCAGGAGAAAACACATAAGATGTTCCTGATGTGTGTTCTGTAGTGAAAGTAGGCTTAAAACAATTTTCTAATGTGTCATCATCATCTTCACAAGAAGTAATCGCAATACAAGCTAGTATAAGTGTAAAGATGGTACTTTTAAACAATGGAAAGAAACGTGATTTAAATTTCATAACAATTAAGGTTAAGGAGTTAAGTGTTTGCTTTTTTCTTTTTACATGATGTACAAATGTACTTTTTATTGTGTAAAGTTTTTCTTCGTAAAGTTGTTTTTTCTTTCAAATTAGAGCAAATAAAGCATTATTATATATGCTTCAATAATTTATGTTTTTACTTAAAAACAAAGCAATAAATTAACAATTACAGTGTCGGTTTTAGGGAAACAAAAAAACACTTCAAAGTGAAGTGTTTTTTTTTGTTTTTAGAGAGTTATGGAACTTTTTTAAATACGAGCAGATAACCATTCTTTTAATTCGTAGAAGTTTTGCGGAGCAACACCGTGCCCAACAGGAAATTCAGAATATTTATGTTTTATGTTTAATTTACTTAAATAAGGCGCATTTTGTCTTGCCCAATCTACAGGTATAACCTGATCTACACTACCGTGAGAGCAGTAGAAATCTAAATGGGCATAATCTTCTTTTTGAATAGGTTTCGGGAAAATATCTGGATTAACATAACCACTTAAAGCTACAATGTTTTTTATTTTTTCAGGATAAGTTAAAGCTACAGCATAACTTAAAATACAACCTTGGCTAAAACCTAAAAGTGACACACTATCTTTGTTTACTGGGTAGGTTTCAATAGCTTCATCTATAAATTTAGCAATCAAATCTCGAGATAAAATAGCTTGTTCATTATCGCTCCATTTTCCTTTTTCAGCATCAAAATTAATAGCATACCAAGCATTTCCATGTGGTTGCATTGGGTAAGGTGCTTTTACTGAAATAATAAAAAGTTCTTCTGGTAATTCGTTTGCAAACGAAAATAAATCGTTTTCATCGCTTCCATAACCATGTAGTAAAATGAGTAATGGTGCATTTTCTGTTAAAGATGATTTACGAATTATATGTTCTAAAGATAGATCTTTATTCATTTGTGTATGGGTTTAAACATCAAGAAGTTTCTTGCTGTTTTAATAGTTAGGTTTATTTTTTAAATTTCAAAACTCTTGTCTTTATTTGCCAAGGTTAGCAAACATTCTTTGATATAAAGCGCCAACCAATGGTATAGGTTGTGCTTTTTTGCCAACAGCGTTTCCAAATCCAAAAACGAAAAGTACTGCAAAAAATATGTAGAATCCCATAGATACTAACCAACTATTAAAACTACCAACAATATAACCTAATGCAAAAAAGGTTAACCAAAGGCCTAAGGATTGCCTGATGTGGAAGGTAGCAAACTCACTCTTTTTTTCGTTGTTTAAATAGAATGCTATTATAGTTCCAAATATGGTTAAATAGCTAATTATAGCGTTTTTGCGCCCTATTTCAATATCTTGTACTGTCATTTAAATTATGAGTTTATAGAAACTTTATTGTTAGAAATAATACCGTAAACTTTACCTTTTAAAGCTTCACCTTCAAAAATGGCGTTTTTAGATTTCGATATGATGTCATTTTTAGAAAACGTGTATTTTGTATCCGGATTAAATAAAGATAAATCTGCTTTGTTGCCAATATTTATCGGTGTGTTTTCTAATCCAAATCTTAATTTTCCTTTGGTTAAAATATCAATAGTTTTCTTAATGGTGAATAAGGATTGAAGCGCACCAAAAGCCGATTCTAAACCAATAGTACCATATTTAGCATGGTCGAATTCAATTTTTTTATGTTCGATATCTATTGGGTTGTGGTCGCTGGTTACCATATCGATAGTGCCATCTTTAAGACCTTCAATTAAGGCATCAATATCACTTTGTATGCGTAAGGGAGGTAATACTTTAAAATGCGTGTTAAAATCGCTTAATGCTGCATCAGAGAAATATAAGTTATGTATAGCAACGCTACAAGTAATGTTGAGTTTTTTCTGTTTGGCTTCGCGTATTAATTCTACCGATTTTGCAGTAGAAATAGTTGGGATATGTAATTTTCCACCGGTGTATTCTAGCAAAAATATATCGCGTGCAATTTGTAATTCTTCTGCCATAGCAGGTATACCTTTTAAACCAAGGGTAGTACTTGTAATGTTTTCGTTCATTACACCGTGACCTGCAATTTTATTTTCCTGAGGAAAAGCACAAATTAATCCATCAAAATTACTGGCGTATTGCAACGCGATTTTCATGAGGTTAGGATTAGAAATTGGCTTTTTATAATCGTAAAAAGCTACAGCTCCGGCAGATTTCATATCGTATAATTCGGCTAAATCTTCTCCTTTACTTCCAACAGTTAAAGCGCCTATAGGCAATAAGCTTACGGCATGGTTTTGCGCTTTAGCATTTACAAATGTAATATTAGAGTTAGAGTCTATTACTGGGTTGCTATTCGCATTCATGGCTACTGCTGTAAAGCCATATGCAGCCGCGGTTTTTAAACCATTTTCTATGGTGTCACGTTCTTCAAAACCGGGTTCTCCAAAACTCACGCTACTATCAAACCAACCTTGAGAAATGTGTAAATTATCAAGTTGAATTTCTTGGTATTTGTTGGTGTTTTTAATGGATTTAGCAATGGAAGTAATCACGCCATTTTCAATTAATATATCCTGAGTACTGTTATGAAACTCGCTTTTAGAATCTATTATCGTGGCCGATTTTATAAGTATGTTCATTTAAAATATTTTAATATGCACATTTCAGTAAGTAAAAACGCTAGTGCAAAAATAACAAACCATTTCCATAGCGCATTAATTTTTGAGTCACTTTTTATAGTATCGAAAACTTGAGCAACAGAGTTGTTTAGGTTTATGTTTTCTGTGGTAGATAAGTTGGAGTAAAGCAGGTTGCTTTCCGTTCTATCGTAATTATAACTTACGTTTTTAATAACGTCGGTTTTGTTTTTTATGTTGTAAATATTAGCAGTATTCGGTGTTTCAGAAGTTTTAATAAGCACTTTGTTATTAAAAAGCTGCTGTTCCGGAATCATATTTTCCGTTTGGTTGCTCAGCGCTAATACGGCATCTTGTTGCAATTGCGTATTGACTTCAAAGCTATTATTTTTCCCGATGGTATAATATAGCTCAGGGATTTTAAAACTATACTTCCCAATATTGTAAAGCGTAGGTACAATTAGCGGCGAATTTTTAAAGTTGGAATCTTCTTTATTTAAGGCCGAAGTAAATACAAAAGTATTTTTATTCTGAAACAAAAAAGGAGCGCCATCTTCATATTTAAGAATTGAGGATAGACTTGCAGAATTTATATTATAAAATCCGTTAACTTTCGGATATTGAAAATTACTAACCTGTTTCTCAAATACCCCATTGTTAAATAAAGGATGCGAGTAATTGATAGTTGTGATGCGTTTTTCAGTTTTATTGAAACTCTTAAAAGTAGACTGAAAACTTTGCAGCAAATTGTTGTAAGCGTCTATAGTAATATTGCTAGAAGGTATAACAACAAGCGAACCACCTTGGCTCGTAAATTGTTTTAGCGCAGTAGTTAAAGCATTTGGTATGGTGTTAATTTCATTTAAAACAACTAGATTTTGCGATTCTAAAATGTTATAGTTTAACTGGTTTAAAGCAGATGATGTGTAGTTGAACTCACTAACCGTATAAATACGTTTTAAAAAATCATCATTGGCTTCGTTTATTGCTAATACATTAACTTTTTCGGTGTTATTAATGTTGAAAAACAAGCTGTTATCAAACTGTAAACTCGCATCATCAATACTTATTTTACCGTTTATTATTTTATTTGTTGGTAGTGTAAAGGTCGTGCTCGCTTCTTTATCTATATTTACCGATGTTTTTGCAATTAGAGTGTCGTTATTAAAAAGTGAAACGGGTAGATTCTCTAAAGGTTTTCCCGTGTTTTTCAAAAGGACACTTAATTTAATTTCAGAGGCTGTTTTGTTTGAAATAAAAGCGCTATCAATAGCGATGTTTTCGTTGTTTACAGGTTGAAGTTGAACAAAATAATTTGTTTTCAAAGAGTCTTTCTCAATTGAAAAACCTTGATTACTATCTTGAAAATCTGAGATGTAAATTAAGCTTTTTAAGCTGCTTTTTTGATTGCTAAAAAAGGTGTTACTTTTTAAATAGGCCGCTTGAGACGTTAGTGGAGTAGCGGCGTAGCCAAGTTGTAGTAAATCGTTTTTTATACTTTTAATGGTTACGTTTTTATAGACGTTGTTATTGGTTAAAAGTGTTATGTTTTCGTTTTCAGGAACATGCGCTATAATATCTTGTATGGCTCTTTTTAAAAGCTCGCCTTTATTACCTTTAGCTTGCATGCTAAACGAATTATCTAAATAAATTACCGTTTCTTTTTTCGATTTAAAAGCGTTTGTTTTTGCTGTAAAAGGTTGAGCAAAGGCTAATACAAGGCAGGCTAATAATAATAAGCGCGTGCAGAGAATAAGCCATTTTTTAATTTGCGAACTTTTTCGAGCTTGTAGTTTTGCTTCTTTTAAAAAAGCAACGTTGGTAAAATCTACTTTTTCAAATTTACGTAATTGAAATAAGTGAACAATTATAGGGATAAGCAGTAAAAATAAGGCGTAAAGAAGTTCGGGGTGTTTAAACTGCATGTTTTTTTATAATTACACAAATATAGAGAATGAAAAAAATAATGCCATCAATTCACGAATATTTTTCTAACAATAAACTCAAAAAACACAATTAACAGAAAAAGACATAATCTTCAATTGGTTTTAAGTTAAGTCCTTCCAGATATTCTAAAATATCTTTCTGTTCGGTTTTATTAGCTACAGTAATAATGCTTTGTGCGTGGCCAGTTTCAGCTAAATAATTAAAGGGTTTAAGAATTACGCCATAGATGTCGCGACCAATTTTGTTAGGGTTATCGCAAACCCATTCAAAAGGTATCTTTTTTTCAATCAGTTTTTTAGCAATGGTCTTTCCTTTTTTTCCAGCGCCCCAAATTACCAAGGTTTTGTCGGGATTGTAATCGAGTTCTAGAAAATATTTCAACTTAATATCAATAAAATGATTTTCAGCATAATGCACATGCGTACGTGAAGTACGGGTATTATAATCGCGCCAATTATGTAAAACTTCGTTACAAGGGATACATTTAAAACCATGTTTGTAAAACCGAAAAGCTAAGTCGTAATCTTCAGGATATAAGTTTGGGTTAAAGGCATCGCAAGCAATAAAATCACTGCGGTAAACCATCCAGCAAGGCGACGGAATAACACATTCTTTATAAATTTCAGAAAAATTAATTCCTTTTTCAGTTAAACCATTCAACCAAACTTCATAGCTTTTATAGCCATCTTTTATGCCATCTTCAGCAAAATAATTAACCAACCCAACGGCAACATGTTGCGTGCCGTGTGTTGTTAAATTATGTGTTAAAACCTCAATTTTGTTGGGTAGCATAATATCATCGCTATCCATACGTGTAATGAGTTCGCCGCTACTTTTAGAAAATGCGAGTTGCAATGCATTAATAATTCCGCTTCCTATATTCTTATAAAGTTGTATTCTTGCATCCTTAAGCGCGAAAGAGTTTACAATATCAAAACTATCGTCAGTAGAACCGTCGTCTATAATAAGTAATTCCCAATTGGAATAACTTTGATTTAGAATAGAGGTTAGGCACGGTTTTAAATACGCTCCGGTGTTTTTAAACGGAATGAGAATACTGACTAATGGTTTTTGCATGTTGCGAATTTAACAAAACCTTAGGAGAATAATATGTAACAGAATGGTAATTTCGATGTCAATTATTTATATCTAAGTAGTCTGCATGAATCTGCTAAAAATTCTATGCGTTTAGTTAAAATAGAGTGATTATAAATCCAGGTTGTGCCAGACCAAATTCATGCACAGCCATAATTAAATTAAAAGTAAAATATGAATACCAAGTTCCTTTCCGCATCTGTCATGATGGGGCTTTTATTAGCAAGTTGTAATTCAACAAAAAACGCAAAAAACGATTTAGCTGTAAGTACACCAATAGAAACATCTATTAATTTAGATAACGTTACCGATGATAAAGCTCCTGTAGTTATAAATCCAGGGCGTTTTACTGTATCTAGCGTAACTTATAGATTACCAAGAGTGGTACAAGGAACGTATTCTGTAAGCGATTTTGGTAAGTATGTAGACGATTTTAAAGCCATTAACTATAAAGGTGAAAGTATGCCTGTAGTAAAGGTAGACGAAAACACATGGACGATTGCCAATGCAAAAGAACTGGATAAAATAACCTATTTAGTAAATGATACTTTCGATATTGAAACTAAAGGAGGTATTGGTGGCGAAGAGCCATTTTCCCCATCGGGAACCAATATAGAGCCGGAAAACTATGTGCTTAACTTACATGGTTTTATTGGGTATTTCGATATTTTAAAAAACAACCAATATAAATTAGACGTAACAGGTTCTGCCGATTTTGCTCGTACATCAGCATTACTAACTGTAAATTCTAAAACTAGTGAAGACGGTAAAAGTGTAACTACAAGTTATTTCGCAACCCGTTATTTCGATATTACCGATAACCCAATGATGTATGGTAAACTCGATGTAGAAGAGTTTATGGTTGGTGATATTAAAATTGTATTAAGCGTTTACTCGCCAAACAATGTACATTCTGCTGCGTCGTTAAAAGATGTTGTTTTTAAAATGATGCAAGCTCAAAAAGTGTTTTTAGGCGATATTAACTCAACACCTCGATACGATATTTACCTGTATTTATCTGAAGGGACAGAAGAGTCTCCAAAAGGTTTTGGCGCATTAGAGCACCACACATCTACAGTTGTAGTTTTACCAGAAGATATGGACGAGGCTACAATAGCTAGCAGCATGACAGATGTAGTATCTCACGAGTTTTTTCATATTGTAACGCCATTAAGTGTACATTCAGAAGATGTTCATTATTTCGATTACAACAACCCAACATTCTCTAAGCATTTATGGATGTACGAAGGTGTAACCGAGTATTTTGCAACACTTTTTCAGGTAAGTGAAGATCTAGTTTCAGAAGATGAGTTTTTTAACAAAATCATGGAAAAAGTACAAGCGTCTCAAAACATGAACGATGCTATGAGCTTTACCATAATGAGCGAAAATGTACTAAAAGCACCTTACAAAGATCAATATACAAACGTGTACCAAAAAGGAGCACTAATAGGTATGTGCATAGATATTATGTTACGCGAAGAAAGTAACGGTCAACGTGGTATTTTATCTTTAATGAAAGAACTATCTAATAAATACGGAAAAAACAAACCGTTTGAAGATGATAAACTTATCGACGAAATTGTAGCCATGACATACCCATCGCTACGCGACTTTTTCGACAACCATGTTATTGGCGATATTCCAATTAATTACAACCAATTTTTAAGCAAAGTAGGTTTAGAAATTACCGAAGGAAAAGTAGAAACAAGCTATGTACACAATGCAGGAACTTTATTATTTGGAGCAAATCCAGAAAAAGGAGAAGTTTTCTTTACGGAAGAAGTATCTAAAAACAGCTTCTGGAACGAGCAAGGTGTGCAACCAAACGATGTTTTAAAAGCTGTATCTGGCGAGCCATTTACAATGCAAAACGCAAACGATTTGTTACAAAAAATGTTTGCTTGGACTCCAGGAACCGATATAAACGTAACTCTAAACCGCGATGGAAAAGATATTGAAATCAATACCAAAACCACAAAATCGTACACTATGGGTAACGGTATCTTCGAAAAGAAAGATGTTACCGAAGCTCAAAAAACATTACGCGAAGCTTGGTTAAAAGGCTAAATGTAATTACATAAAAATCAAATTAAAACGATTGATGAACTGTAAAGTTTGTCAATCGTTTTTTTTATGGCGTTACCCGAAAAGGGTCGGGCTTTCTGCTATATCTTTTTACAAAGGTTTGGAGTGTTCTGTTTGTAATAGCACTTCAATTAAAACTTGCTTTCATCCTTAGTTTATAGGCTTAGCCAATTTGTAAAAAGGATGCCGCATCAATCCCTAACGCGGGTCTGTTTGTGGAGGATGTGCTAAAACCTAAACACAAGTTTCATCTTGTAATAAATTTAAGTTTTAAAATTATTTACTTAAAATACAACGCCAAAAACACACCCATATAATTGTATTAAAAACTATTGCTTTATAGAGGCATTTTCTATCTTTGCAGCATGAGTGAATTTAAAGATTTTTTTGAAAGATTACAACAAAGTGTAATCGATGATGAGTTTGTAAAGCTAACCTTAAGCAGACCTTTAAGAAAAAGTGAAGGCTTAGTAAATGTTTATGCGCGTTTGTTTATAGTTGAAGGAAAAACAGTTTTTCAATTTAAATACCGCCATACAGAAGAGGAGTTGTACAAGCAATTTTCTTTACCCGAGGCTATTGCCGAAATAGAAGAATTACTAACAAATTCGTTTAGAGGCGGAACTTTATTTACTTTAAAGGAAGACTTATTACTTGTTGTTTCTAAAAAGAAAAAGGTATCGTACAGAGAGAATGCGCCAAGTTTTAAAAATAAATTACCAGACGTACCATTAGAATCATAAGGACTTTGGTGTTTACTAGTTTATATAAAACAAAAAAGCTCAAGATTTAAATCTTGAGCTTTTTTGTTTTATAATGTGTAATCTAACTTTTTAGTACAAACTGGCTTTTAATACTCGCAACATCATTTTCTGTTACTTTTTTCGCCGATTTCTTTATTTTTTCAATAAAAATATCTGTTTCTTCTTTAGTTCCTGGAGCGCCTAAATTTTGGCCTTTAGCATTGTAAGCATCTGTAATTACATTTAAATCGGCATCTAGAATAACCCAAAACGGTAAACCCGCTTTTTCGCCGTTATATTTTTTTAGTAAATCGTTAGATCCCGGATTCTCTAAATGTTCCTTTCCTTTAGATTCTTTTACAACAACAGGCACGGTAACATAGTTTGCTTCAAAAAAGGCTTTAGTTTCATCGGCTTTCATGTCTTTCGTCATTTTTTTGCACCAACCACACCAAGAAGCTTCAAACTTTATAAATATAGCTTTGCCTTCTTTTTTAGCTTCGGTCTGCGCTTTATCTAATAAGATAGAGGTGCTTTCTTGAGCAGAAATAGAGTTGTTAAAAGCAAGTAAACCGGTAATTAAAAGGATTAAAATTTTAATTTTCATGAAAAAGTTTTTAAGGTATTATCAAATGTAAAAAAATAATTAGAGTTACTTCAATTAAAAGACTAATTCCATTTTAATATTGGCGCGTTCGTAATGGTTGTTTTCTTCCAAAGGTATTTCAATAAATCCATACTTTTTATAGACGTAAATGGCGTTTTCTAGCTTTCGGTTAGAATAAATAATAAGTTTAGGAATTTGTTTGGTTTTAGCAAAGTCAATAACGTGAAACATAAGCTTTTGCCCAATTTTAAATCCGCGATGTGCCGGAGAAACAGCCATTTTGGTTAATTCAAAATTATTAGTGCCTTCCATTTTCATTAAAGCTACTGTGCCAACAATATCATTATTCAATTTTGCGAAAAATATATGACCATCTTGGTCTATAATATGGGCTTCACAGTTTTTAAGTACCATTTCATCGTAAGGTTCTACGTAAAAAAGCGATTTTAACCACTCTATATTTAGGTTATAAAAATCTGTTGTGTATTTTTGCTCGAAAGGTATTATTTCTACCGTCATAATTGTTTGTTAGTTCTTTTTAAAAAAGCGAGAACTAAATTACGTTATATTTTTTTTAAGAGGGTATTCGATCCAAAATAATATGTGGTGCGTATATAGAACAAATGTCGACAGTACATTTAGTATTACAACTAAATTTTAAAATTATAAAATATATGGAAAATTCTAACAACAGTACAGGGCTTAAAGTGGCTTTAGGGATTGCATTGGTTTTATTTTTGGCAACTGGTTTTTACGCCATGAACCTTAATAAGAAAAGTAACGAGGTAGAGCAGGAGTTAACCGAACAAAAACGTTTGGTAATGAACGATCTTAACACAATGGCTAAACAATATGATGAGGCGATTAGTGAAAATCAAATTTCGAACAAAAATTTAATTGATGCTCGTGGTAGAATTCAAGGATTAATAGATTCTTTACAAATTTCTGAAACTAACGTAAAAAGTTTGTGGAGATACAAACAAAAATATGCATCGTTACAAAAAGAAATGGATGCCTTATTAGCACAAAATGATTCTTTACGTGTAGAGAACTCGTATTTAGCAACATCTTTAGATAGCACTAGAGTGCGTTTAGAAGAGCGTACTATTTTTACAGATTCTTTATTGATACAAAATACTGCATTAGCCGAAGTAGTTAACAATGCCTCTGTTTTAGGTGCAGTAGGTTTAAAAGGTTTTGGCGTTATAGAGCGTGCTTCTGGAAAATTAATTCCAACAGAACGTGCTAGCCGTACAGATAAAATTAGAGTTTGCTTTACAGTTCCTAAAAATGCTTTAGTACAAAGTGGAGATCAAGAATTGTATGTACAAGTTGTAGACCCATTAAACCGTACGTTAGGCTTAAACGAGCAAGTACAGTTTGATGAAACTATTGTAAACTACAGTATGATTAGTAAATTTAATTATGAAAACATAAGCCTTAATGTTTGCGAATTTGTAGCATCTGAAGGTAAAGAGAAGTTTGAAAAAGGACGTTATGTTGTTAATGTTTACAACGATAAAGATTTAGTATCAAGCTCTGAGTTTAGGCTTAAATAGACTCATTAATTAACACTTAATAGCTGAAACTCAAGTTTTTTAAACTTGAGTTTTTTTTATTTTAAAAACCACTGTTTTTGCATTTAAACCGATTTATTTGTCGTTTTGTCTTATATTTGAAAACTTAAATTAAAAACAAACCCCAAAAAATAACTTATGAAAACTATTAAATTAATTGCAAGTGCATTTCTATTAACCTTAATTGTTGGTTGTGATGCGCTAGATGAATTAACCAAATTTGAAATTAATTACACCGAATCTGTTGTTATACAATCGACCACTATCGTAGATGTGCCTTTTTTCATGGAAACTCCAGAGGTTACTACGAACTCGGAATCTACTTTTGAGAATAACAATACCAAAAAAGATTTAATAGAGTCTATTAGTCTTACTGATATGGAATTGAAGTTGATCTCACCAGAAGAGGGCGATTTTAATTTCTTGAATTCTATTAATATTTATATTTCTGCGGAAGATGAAGAGGAAATGCTAATTGCTTGGATGGAAGAGGTACCGGAAAATGCAGAAAAGAGCCTTATGCTGGAAACAACTAACGAAGATTTAAAGGTGTATATTAAAAGTGATGCTTATACGCTTAGAGTAGAAGCTGTAACGGATGAATTAATTTCTGAAGACCATAATATTGATGTGAATTCTACATTTTTTGTAGATGCTAAAATATTTGGATTATAATATTATTACAAGTAGTTGTGGTGGTTTAAATGGCTCTTTACTTTATAGAACTACCGCTGCGAGCTATGCGCAAGGGATAGCAGTGTAAAGCCCACAGTAAGCCCGATGAGAATCGGGCTTACGAGGACTTGCAACGTATAGCCCGACCCGATAGGGTTGCGCCCAAAATAAAGTTATTGACTAGAGTTTCTACTTATCTTTTTTTGCATTACCTTTGTTTACCAAATACGTTTGGAACACCATATGAGTCAAAAAGTTTTACTTAACGCTAAAGCCATAAATATCATTCTTCACAGATTGGCTTGCCAGCTTATTGAACGACATCACGATTTTTCGAATACCGTTTTAATTGGTTTGCAACCACGTGGTGTGTTTTTAGCGAGCCGATTGGCCAAAATTTTAACCGAAGATTATAAAATTAAAGATATTAAATTAGGGCAATTGGATATTACCTTTTATCGTGACGATTTTAGACGTAGCGATAAACCGTTGGAAGCCAATGCTACTAAAATTAATTTTTTAGTTGAAGATAAAAATGTAGTTTTTGTGGACGATGTTTTATACACTGGACGTAGTATTCGTTCGGCTTTAACAGCTATACAGTCGTTTGGGAGACCGCAAGAAATTGAGCTTTTAACACTTATTGATAGACGTTTTAGTAGACATTTACCGATACAGCCCGATTACCGTGGCCGCCAGGTAGATGTTATTAACAACGAAAAAGTGAAAGTAAACTGGACGGAGCAAGATGGTGAAGACGCAGTTTATTTAATTGAAAAATAGTTTTTAAGTTTTAAAAGAAGCTAGGTAATATACAATTTGAACAACTGGCAACTATTGGGGCCAACTGAATATTAAAATCATGAGCGAATTAAGTGTAAACCACTTATTAGGTATTAAATACCTGAACAAACAGGATATTCAACTTATTTTTGAAACGGCCGATCATTTTAAAGAAGTGATAAACCGACCGATTAAAAAGGTGCCTTCGCTGCGTGATATTACCATTGCCAATTTATTTTTCGAAAATTCTACGAGAACAAAATTATCGTTCGAGTTGGCAGAGAAACGTTTGTCGGCCGATGTGTTAAATTTTTCTTCGGCACAATCTTCTGTTAAAAAAGGAGAAACTTTAATTGATACGGTAAACAATATTTTATCCATGAAAGTGGATATGGTTGTAATGCGGCACCCAAACCCTGGTGCTGGTGTGTTTTTATCTAAACATGTTAAGGCAAGTATTATAAATGCTGGAGATGGTGCACATGAGCACCCAACGCAAGCCTTGTTAGATTCGTATTCTATTAGAGAGAAATTAGGCGGTGTTAAAGGGAAAAAAGTGGTTATTGTTGGAGATATTCTGCATAGTAGAGTAGCGCTGTCTAACATATTTGCATTGCAATTACAAGGTGCTGAGGTTATGGTTTGCGGACCAAAAACTTTATTACCAAAATATATTGATAAATTAGGGGTAAAGGTAGAAACCGATTTGAGGAAAGCTTTAAATTGGTGCGATGTTGCTAATATGCTACGTGTACAAAACGAACGTATGGATATTAGTTATTTTCCATCAACACGAGAATATACGCAACAATTTGGAGTTACAAAAGATTTGCTAAATTCGCTGGATAAAGAAATTACCATTATGCATCCCGGACCAATAAACCGTGGCGTAGAGATTACGAGCGATGTTGCCGATTCTGATCAGGCTATAATTCTAGATCAGGTGCAAAATGGCGTTGCCGTACGTATGGCGGTAATTTATTTATTGGCATCTAAAATAAAACAATAGTTATGATTATTGATCAAAAAGAAAATACATCTATTATTACTCAAGAGAAAGCTACGAGTATAGAATTGATAAAAAAAATACAAGCTTTATATCCTAAGTTTAAAAACAATAATATTATTGTTGCTTTAACATCTTTAGATGCTATAAGTACGGATGAGGTTGTAGAGTTTTTACAAATTTCTAATACACATCGTGCTGCTAAACATTCTTTCGTTATTGTATCTAGTAAAATAGATTTAGACGAAGCTCCAGAAGATTTAGCTATTGTGCCTACCTTACAAGAAGCTCACGACCTTATCGAAATGGAGGTTATGGAACGCGACTTAGGTTTGTAAAATGAGTACACTCTATTTAGCCCAAGTAAATATTGCCAAATGTTTGGCACCACTTAGCGATCCCATTATGCAAGGTTTTATAAATAATGTGGATAAAATGAATGCCATTGCCGATAAAAGCGAAGGTTTTGTTTGGCGTTTAAAAGATGAGGATAAAGATGCTGCTGTTTTAGTTTTTAAAGATGATACTTTAATTATTAATATATCGGTTTGGGAAAGTAGAGAAGCCCTTTTTAATTACACTTACAATTCTGACCATATTGAAGTTTTTAAGCGTAAAAAAGAATGGTTTAGCAAAATTAAAATGATGCATCTTGCGTTTTGGTACGTACCAGAAGGTTATATACCAACGTTTCAGGATGCTAAAGATAGATTAGATTATTTAAATGTACACGGCGAAACTCCTTATGCTTTTTCTTTTAAAAGTAAGTTTACAGCAGCCGATGCCTTACAATACAAAACACTAAATTAAAATTTATGAAGCTCACTATTTTAGGCTGTTATAGCGCTACTCCAAGAGCTTTAACCAATACTACATCTCAGGTTTTAGAAATTAATAATCATATGTTTCTAATTGATTGTGGAGAAGGTACACAGGTACATTTACGTAGACATAAAATTAAATTCAATAGAATTAAGCATGTGTTTATTTCACATTTACATGGCGATCACTTTTTTGGGTTAGTAGGTTTAATTTCAACCTTTAGATTGTTGAAAAGAGAAGCCGATTTGCATGTTTATGGTCCAAAAGGCATCAAAGAAATTGTAATACTACAAATGAAATTGGCCGATTCTTGGACTAATTACAACTTGTATTTCCATGAGTTATCTTCTAAGCAATCTCAACTGGTATATGAAGATGATGTGGTTGAGGTACACACCATTCCTTTAGAGCATCGTATATATACTAACGGTTATTTGTTTAAGGAAAAGGAAGGTGAGCGTAAATTAGATGTAGATTTAGCAGAAGAAGCCAATATAAATGTAGCTTACTATAGAAAGTTAAAACAAGGTTTTGATGTTGAGAACGAAGATGGTGTTTTAATTAGAAATGAAAGCGTTACAAGTGATGCTGAAAAACCTAAAAGTTACGCCTTTTGCAGTGATACAGTCTATAAGGAAGATATTGTACCCATTATAAAAGATGTAGATGTATTATATCATGAATCGACATTTTTAGAAAAACATGCACATTTAGGACCAAAAACTAAACATTCTACAGCTAAAGAAGCTGCTAGCATTGCTAAGCAAGCCAATGTGGGCACTTTAGTTTTGGGGCATTTTTCTACACGTTATGGCGGTTTGGAAGGCTTTAAAACGGAAGCCGAGGAGGTTTTTGATAATGTAAAGCTAAGCGGAGACGGTAAGGTGTTTGATTTTAGTTAATGGTTGCCATTATTTCTGTTACACTTTTAGCTTCTTAAATTTTTGTAGCCAGCATATGGCTTCTTCTAAGGATAAGCAGCGTTTTAGTTTTTTTTGTGAAAAGTATTTTTCTAGGGTAGCTACTTTATAGCTCGAGTTTTGGTAAGTTATTATGGCGCTTGCAACCATAAAGTTATATTCGGTATGAGCTCTCACCCAATTGTTAGGGTCTACAGAGTAATTGTTTATTCTATTTGAGATAAACCCAACTTTTGCATCTTTACCATAAAACTCTAAGATTGTATTAATTGTGACAGAGCATTTATCCCAATCAAAATGTACGCCTTCATTTAATTCTGAAATTACAATGTTGTTACAGAAATAGTATGTTCCGAAGGGAAGTTCAATTTCCTTATGCGTCATACTATTAAAGTATTTTGAGGTTTTAAATTGCATCTGTAATTATTTAACACTTTAAATATATGAAAATTCGTACTTAATAAAAATTTATAGAATCTTTTTTTTTTGTTAATTTGTACCTATGGAAAAGGACTTAAGTAACTATAGAAAATCTTATGATAAAGGTGAATTGCTTTTAGAAGAAGTACCAGAAAACCCGTTAGAATTATTTCAAAAGTGGTTTCATGAAGTAGATTTACACTTTGCTGAAGATGAAACAAATGCGATGACGGTTTCAACTTTAGGGTTAGATGGTTTTCCAAAAAACAGAGTGGTGCTTTTAAAGCGCTACACCTACGAAGGATTTATTTTTTATACTAATTATGAAAGTGAAAAAGGAAAAGCTATAGCAGCGAACCCTAATGTTTGCTTATCCTTTTTTTGGCATGGAGCAGAACGACAAATTATTATAAAAGGACGTGCAGAAAAAATTGCTGAGAATATGAGCGATGGTTATTTTGAGTCTCGACCTGTTGGCAGTCAGTTAGGTGCATTAGTTTCTAACCAAAGTGAAGTAATCCCAAATCGTGAGTATCTTGAGACTAAACTGTCGGAATTAGAAAAAGAATATGAGGGTAAACCCATTTTAAGACCAAAATATTGGGGTGGCTATATTGTAAAGCCAGTTGAAATAGAGTTTTGGCAAGGTCGACCTAATAGATTACATGATAGAATTAGGTATCAACTTCAAAAAGATTATAGCTGGTTGATAAACCGTTTATCTTCATAAAATAACGTTGAAATACATTTTTAATTTTTAAAACGTGTATTTCAACGATTAAAAGCAATTAAAATCGATGAAATGCATGTTGTTGGTCGATTTTAACATTTCTTTAACACTTTCTTTTAAGTAGGCGAATATCTTTGTTGAACCCAAAGCAATAATTCAAAAAATACCTACTTATGAAATCACTTCTAAAATTTCCGTTAATAGCTCTGATAGCTATGTTTTCTTTTTCCTGTTCTACTGAAAGTGTGGATGATGGTACAGAACAAATTCAAATTGAAGAAACTACTATCCAAGCCAAAACTATTGAGGTAGAAACTTTAGAATTAATTAACGATTATAGAATGTCTCAAGGTTTAAATACTTTAAGTGATATGAATATTGTGAAATCTGTAGCTTATAGCCACACAGATTATATGTTAGAAAATAATGAAATCTCTCACGATAACTTTTTTAAGAGAAGTGAGTATTTAAAATCTCATACGGGAGCTGCAAGGGTTTCAGAAAATGTGGCTTACGGTTACAGCTCAGCTCAAACTTTAGTGAAAGCTTGGTTAGCAAGTGATGGACACCGTAAAAATATTGAAGGTGATTTTACAAACTTTGATATATCAGCAGAACAAAATGAAGAAGGTAGATGGTATTACACTAATATCTTTATTAAAAAATAAAGTAACTACGTTACTAGAGCATACCTATTTATTTACTAATTAATAGCCATAATGAGTTAAACAGGTAAGTTAATAACAATTTGAAGTGTTGTTATCTAGTTTAAAGTATAAAAATCCTCTGATGAAAATCAGGGGATTTTTTTTGTGTATAAAATTCAAATTAAACACATTGCATATTGAACATGTTTTCGTCTATTTAGACATCTTAAATCTTCCTGTTTATTCTTATTATTTTGTTTAATTATAACTCAACTTAAGTTATTAAAAAATAATAGGTTTTTTTACGAGTATTTTGAAATTTGTAGGCTTTACGGCACTTTCGGTCAAAATATGACCATAATTTATACTAATTGCGCTATAATTTATGATGTTAAATCTTAATTCTCACTAATATTGAATTCAATAAGGAAGCGATTTGTAATTATGATTTAATACTCATAATTCAATTACTCAAACCTAAGAAATAGAATTAGAAAAGATTATAGATATTAAATATGAGGCATATGAAATTACAAATTTTAGGCGCATTTGTTGTAACACTCCTAATGGTAAACTGTGGTAAAAAGAAAAGTGAAGTTGCAGTAGAAGCAAGTTTTGATGTTGATGCGCAATTAGCGTATTGTGTTGAGCAAACTGCTAATGCTTTAAAATTAGTTCCAGCCGAAGGAGATATTCCTAGAAATATAGCTCCAGACAGTAAAGAGTGGCGTTATGTAGATTATAAAGATTGGACTAGTGGCTTTTGGCCAGGTGAACTTTGGTATTTATATGAGTTTAATAATGAACAAGCATGGGAAGCATCTGCCGATAAATTCACAGAATATCTTAGACCATTATCTGTAACTCCTGCCTTAGATCACGATTTAGGTTTTCAGGTCTATAATAGTTTTGGAAATGGTTACCGCTTAACTAAAAATCCAGATTATAAAGATGTTATTTTAAAAACAGCCGATACTTTAGCCACATTATTTAATCCTAATGTTGGTACTATTTTATCTTGGCCTAGAGATGTGCCAAATATGGAATGGCCACAGCACAACACTATTATGGACAACATGATCAATTTAGAGTTGTTGTTTTGGGCATCTAAAAATGGCGATAATAGAGCATTGTATGATATGGCTGTTAGCCATGCCGATGTTACTATGGAAAATCATTTTAGACCAGATTATACATCATACCACGTGGTTGTTTATGATAAAGATACAGGAGAAAAAATTAAAGGTGTAACACACCAAGGTTATAGCGATAGTAGTATGTGGGCACGTGGACAATCGTGGGCTATTTATGGTTATACTATGGTTTATAGAGAAACTAAAGATCCTAAATATTTAGATTTTGCACAAAAAGTAACTCAGGTGTATTTAGATCGTTTACCAGAAGATTTAATACCATATTGGGACTTTGATGCTCCAGATATTCCAAATACCACTAGAGACGCTTCTGCGGCCGCTGTAGTAGCTTCTGCGTTGTTAGAGCTATCAACGCTTACTAAAGATGAAAATTTAGCTAAAGAATATAGAAACAAAGGCGAAGGTATGTTAATAGAACTTTCTAAAAACTACCAAAGTAAAGATATAAATACCGCATGTTTATTGCATTCTACAGGTCATGCACCGGCAGGATCAGAGATTGATTATTCAATTGTTTATGCCGATTACTATTACGTTGAAGCCTTATTAAGACTTAAAAAACTGAACGAAGGTATTCCTGTTTTAGCAGCTTTGCACAAAATATAAATTACAAAAGAGGTTATTATTTTATAAGAAATGATAACCTCTTTTTTATGTCTTCAATTATTTTCTTGAAACAAAAGACTTTTCTTTTTTCATTATTGAAAATACTACCTTCGATATCACGCAACCAATTGCTAATAGTTGCATCTTCGGGAAAAGCTCAAGATTATGAAATACAAAATTTACCTTATTGCCTTAGTTTTTATTGGAAGTTTATGTCTGTCTTGCGAATCGGACGACATATCTTATCAAAACAGTTTTGAAAATAGTCTTGAAGCTTTAGATACTTTCAAAATAGAGACTAATAACTCATACACATATACTGTACAAAATGGTTCTTGGGTGGGATGGTCTAATGAAACGACAATAACAGTAATTAATGGTGAGGTTACTCAAAGACATTTTAAATATTTTATACCAGAAGGTTTAGATGTTAATTTATCTGAAGAGGAATTAGAGTGGATAGAAAATGGAGTAGAAGTTGGAAGTCATACCTCAGGAGCTCAGGCTTTAACCTTAGATGCTATCTACAATAAAGCTGAAAATGAATGGTTGGTTAAAAGAAAAAATGCTAAAACTTACTTTGAAACAGAGAATAAAGGATTAATATCAGTTTGTGGTTATACTCCAGATAATTGCACAGACGATTGTTTTAATGGTATTAGAATAATACATATTGAAGGAATTTAGAGATTATTATCATTTCACTTAGTAATAAGATAAAATAAAAACGGGTTGAAAAAGCAATAAATTTTTTCAACCCGTTTTTTATGTTTTAAATTTAATTATTTACTCTGTTTTTGGAATTTCTTACTAAAAACTAAAAAGAGTACACCGCATAAAATCCAAGCAGGTAGTGTTACAAAAGATAAAAACACATCAAACTGAATGGAAATAAAGTAGAAAACACCAAAGCTAATAGCCCAAGCCCAAAACACCGATTTATTGAACGATAAGTTAGCCACTTCAGCATAGTTTTTAATGATGCCGACTTTTTTATGAAAAAAGTGTTCAAATACAATAATAGCTCCAAAAGGCGCTAAAATAAAACCGTAAAGTGCAACAAAACTTAAAAGTTTCATGGCAAATGCTGGGAAAAGCCCTGCTACAGTTGCTATAGCTCCCGCTAAAAGGGTAACCTTTGCTGTAGATAGTTTTGGTAAAATAGCCTGAAACGCTAAGCCAGCTCTATATATTGTTGGGTTTGCAGTGGTCCAACCTGCTAAAACAACTGCTATAATACCGAAAACACCTATAGCATTATAAGCTAGAGGCCCTGGTGCTACAGGAGGAGCATCACCATTGCTTAAAAAAGTTAGTGCTTCGGGAGATTTTAAGTAAACGGCATATAATAATGCAGCCGCAATCCATGCCATATAATGACCTACGTACATACCTGCTGCTGTTGCCCAGCCTGCTTTAGCCTTTTTTGCAAATCTAAAAACTGATAAATCCGACATACCAATATGCATGGCGCCATTAGCAAACCAAGACCAAATTACAACATGCCAAAACGTGAATTTTATTTGCCCCGGAAAGGGCTCTGAGCCTTCACCCCAAATATTCCAAAAATCACTAAAACTAGCTACGCCCAATTGATTAAGAGCTACTATGCCACAAGCTAAAAAAGCGATTACAATTATTGGCGACATTAAATTAGCAGCTTTGGTAACCATATCGTAACCACGTGCTGCAATTATAGATATTACGGCTCCAATAATTATTACGATAATAATCCAAGTAAAACCGTTAGGCATCGTGTCTGTTAGTTTTGGCATAGGCATGTTAAACGGTATGCCTACTGCTGTAGCAGATACCGTTATCATAGACCCTGCTAAAAAGCAGAATAAAATACCGTTAGCTAAGTTATAACCTGTAACTAATTTTTTACCACATATTTTTTCTAACTGAAAGTATAAAGTCAATCTGTTTTTAATTGCTATTTCTGCAGTTAAAAACCGCCAACTTAAAACAGCTAATAGATTTCCTAATAGCAAACCAATAATTAAATCGAAAGCACTTACACCTGCTGTTAAAAACAAGGGGCCAATCATAAACTCAGTTCCGGCAGCATGTTCTCCGGCATACATACCAATAAAACTCTTCCATCCTTTTAATTTGGATTTTGGTACTGGAGTTCTTTCAAATTCTCCTCCTGCAATATCTTCAATTGCATCTTGTTCTATACTTATTTGGCTCATTTAGTTTAGGTTTATAGAGTGGTTAGTTCCGTCTAGTAATTTAGTATGTGCTATTTAATTATAAAGGGTACATGTTTTTTTAGTGAGTAATTTTTACGCAAAAATTTAGAATTTAATTTTTTATCTGAAATAGAAATGGCTGCACCTAATGCAGACCCTAAAGACGAATCGGTGGTACGTAACTTCATGTCTCTACAATAATGTGATAGTAATTTTACAAAAAGGTCGTTATCACTAAAACCTCCATCAATATAAAGGCGTTTAACATCATCATTACCAATAACATCTTTTATACTTTTTATTTGAAGCAGAACAAGTTCCGTCATTAATTGATGATAGGCATATTCAAACTTATCGTAGGTTATATGAGTTTCCTTTGGCATATCTTGATCAATTAACCCTTCCCATGTAAACATGTGTTTAAAATCGTGTAATATTTCAGAATAGATATCATAGTCAAACTTTACATGACGATGATAATCTTCATCCACACCAAACCGTTTACTAAGTTTTTCTATTTGAATTTTATACTCGTTACCTAAAAATAAACGTGTTGCTTTTACTGGTTTTCCATTGATTCGCATGTAATTAATAGAGTCTTCAGCATCGGAATCTTCAACAATAGGATGATCTGTAAATGGGTTTAAAGTAATGCTCCAAGTTCCTGTGGATACTAATACAAACTTCTTTTTTACACTACGCACATAAGGCAATAAAGCCGACGAACTATCGTGAATACCCACACCAATTTTAATACGTTTCCCGTTGTAATTCATGTTAATACTCGTTTCTGTAGAAACAATAATTGGTAAAATTTTATGAAGTTCTTCTTTGTAAACCCAACTGTGATAATCTTTTTTTGTGTAATCCCAAAGCCCTGTGTGGCAGCCAATACTGGTGTATTCGCTTAAGGCTATTCCTGTAAAAATAAAACTGAGATACTGCGGTAAATGTAGCGAGTATTTTATTTTTTTGAATATTTCGGGTTTGGTATGTTTTATCCAATAAAGCTGTAAACCAGAATTTAAAAGACTTAAATCAAAACAACCAGTTGTTTTTAAAAAATCTTCTCTAGGACCATATTTTTCAACAAATTCGTTAACAATACTTTTGTCAATTTGCTTGGTGTAATTATATAGTGGAGTAAGCACTTCACCATTTTCATCTAGGTGCACAAAGCTGGCACCATAAGTTGAAAAATTTATAGCTTGAATATTATATTCTGAAGCTTCAAGAATGTTTTGAAACACTTTTTTTAGCCATTCTTGAAGCGCTTTTAGGTTCTCGGTAGGATGTCCATCTTCATCTTGAATTTCATCAAAGCTTATGTATTCCTTATAAACTTCTTTGTAATCACTATCAAAAAGAAAGAATTTTTTATTGGTTTTTCCTATGTCGAATACGGCAGTTACATTTATCATTTTAAAATAAATTATAGTCCTGTAGCAACTGTATTTCTACCACGTTCTTTTATAAGTTCATTTCTAACATCTAAAGCACGGTAAGCATTTATAGGGCTTAATGCGCCGCCACGTTCTAGTCTTGCTTTTTCTAGTAACGGACGAACATCTGTTCTATAAGCGTTTTGTAGAATTTCTTGGCATTTTACCACATCGTGATTTAGTTGTGCTTGTTTTAATTCATTTTGATCTATTAAAAGTGCTTTGGCGTAAGCTTCTTGTATAGCTTCTAGAGATTGAATTAAATCTTCTAACGGGTCTTTTATGTTGTGGCTAGCATCAATCATCCAAGCTAAATCTGGATTTTCAGGATTGTTTTCCATACCATAAACCAATTCATTAAAAATTAAGAATAGGGCATAAGGTTTAATACTTCCAACGGTTAAATCATCATCTCCATATTTGCTGTCATTAAAATGAAAACCACCCAGTTTTGCTTTCGACATTAATATCGATACAATTTGTTCGATATTGCTGTTAGGTAGGTGATGACCTAAATCGACAAGTGAAAACGCTTTTTCTCCACAGGCATTAGCAAGCATGAATGAGGTTCCCCAATCTTGAATTACCGTACTGTAAAAGTTAGGTTCGTAAGGCTTATATTCAATAAGCATACTCCAATCTGTAGGAAGGCCTTTGTAAATTTCTTTTAAACTGCTTTCTGTATTTTGAAGTGCTGTTTGAAAGTTAGTTTGTCCTGGAAAGCAAGAGCCGTCCGCCAACCATACAGTTAAACTTTTTGAACCTAATTTGTTTCCTATATTTATAACATCTAAGTTATGTTGAATAGCTTGTTGCCTTACAGCTTGGCTAACGTTACTTAGAGAGCCGTATTTGTAACTTTCTTTGGCGTTTGCTTGATCTTGAAAGGTATTAGAATTAACAGCATCGAATTTAATATCTAACCCTGACGCTATTTCTTTTATCGCATTATAATCTTGAGGAATATCCCAAGGAATATGTAATGATACCGCTCCAGCAGTTTGTGTAAGTGTATGTAAAACACCTACATCTTGAATTTTTTGTTCTAAGCTAGAAGGCTCTCCATAGAATGAAAAACGTCCGAAACGAGTTCCTCCAGCTCCTAATGCCCAACTAGGGATAGCAACCTGAAAGTCTTGTAGTTTTGATATAATTTTATTGACATCTACACCTTTTTTTGTTAAGCTATTCGATAAAAAATCGAAATGCTCTTGGTGCGATGTTAAGTCTTTTTTGTTGGTGTCTTGAATATGATTTTGTTCTATTTTCATAATTCTTATTTCTTTGGTTTAGTTGTGGTCATTGGAAGTATTTATATTTTAGTTAGTTTAATAGGGGCAGTGTTTAAAGTGGTGCTGTTTAAAAAGCTTCCATATATAATTTAATATGCTATGGAAGCTAACACTAAAACTAACTCAAATAGTTTTTATCTTACAAAAGCATTAGCCATGCCTCCGTCAACGTTTATAATATTTCCTGTAGATTTATCAAGTATTGCAACTAAAGAGAATACACCGTTAGCAATGTCTGCGGGAGTTATTATTTCATTTAATAAATTTCTTTTTGCATAAAAAGCAGGAAGCTCCTCTACAGTAATACCATTGGCTTTAGCTCGACCTGCGGCCCAAGCACCTTCCCAAATTTTACTACCCACAATAACACCATCTGGGTTTACGGTGTTTACTCTAATTTTATCTTTTCCTAATTCGGCAGCTAATAAACGCACCATGTGTTGTTGTGCTGCTTTTGCAGTACCATATGCTACATTATTTGGGCCAGCAACTAAACCGTTTTTACTTGCAATAGCAATGTAATCTCCACCAAGGGCTTGTTTACGCATTATCTCAGTAGCTTGTTGTGCTAGGTCGAATTGACCTTTCACTAAAACGTTTTGTAGAATGTTCCAATCTTTATCTGTTGTATCTTCTAAAGCTTTAGAAATTGCTAAACCGGCGCTATGCACCACGATATCTACACCACCAAACTCAATAACTGCTTTTTTGTAAGCAGATGCAATAGATTCTGTATTAGTTACATCGCAAATAGCATAAGTCGATGCATCTCTTTTGTATGTAGAATGCGCTGTAATTAAGCTTTCTTCGTTAATATCTGTAAGTACAACATTGGCTCCTTCTGCAGCTAATTTATCTGCAATAGCTTTGCCAATACCACCACCAGCACCAGTAACTAAGGCTACTTTTCTAGATAAAGGTTGCTCTTTTGGCATACGTTGTAATTTGGCTTCTTCTAGCAACCAATATTCAATATCAAAAGCTTCTTGTCTTGGTAAAGATGTATAAGCTGTAATAGCTTCTGCACCACGCATTACGTTAATAGCATTTATATAAAACTCACTAGCAACACGTGTAGTTTGCTTATTTTTTGCAAAACTAAACATACCAACACCAGGATAAATAATAATTACTGGGTTTGCATCACGAATGGCAGGACTATTATCTTTTTTACAAGTATTATAGTAATCTACATATTCTTGTCTGTAAGCTTCAAAAGCAGGTTCTAATTTCTTTAAAATGGCATCAACATCAGATAAATCTTCGTTTTTATCTAATTTTAATACTAAAGGCTGAATTTTGGTTCTTAAAAAGTGATCTGGACAAGAGGTTCCCATAGGTGCCAAGCGTTCCAAATCGTTACTGTTTATGTACTCCATAACCACATCGTTATCAGAGAAATGTCCAATCATTCTATTTTCCGAAGCGCATAAACCTCTTAATAAAGGCATGATTTGCACTGCTTTTTCAAAACGTTCTTCTTTTGGTAAGCTTTCTACTTTTTGACCTCCAAAAATAGAACCTTTTTCTTCCATTTTCTTCTCAATATATTCCGAAGCCATTTCGATAACTTCTAAACTATTGATATAAGATTTGTATGATGTGTCTCCCCAAGTAAATAAACCATGAGAACCTAAAACAATACCTCTAATTCCAGGATTATCGGCTAAGCATTTTTCTAACTGTAACCCTAAATCGAATCCTGGTTTTTGCCATGGCACCCAACCCATAGTGTCTCCCCAAATTTCTTTGGTAACTTTTTCACTATCCTGAGCCGCGGCAACAGCAATAAGTGCATCTGGGTGTAAGTGATCAATATGAGCAAATGGTAATAAACCGTGAAGCGGCGTATCAATAGATGGAGCTTTACTATCTAAATCGTAGATACAGTGGTTAAATAACCCCACCATTCTATCTTCATCTTCTAAACCGCCGTAAACATTTTTTAAATCGCGTAATCTTTCGGTATATAAACCTGCAATTCCTGAGCGTGTTAAAGTTCCAATATCGCCACCAGAACCTTTTACCCACATTACTTCAACCTCTTCATTTGTTAATGGGTCTTTTTCCATGGTTTTACAGCTAGTGTTACCACCACCGTAATTTGTAATTCTTAGGTCGGCTCCTAAAATATTAGACCGATATAGAAATAAGGCTACTTGGTCGTCTCCTAAAGCAGAAGCTTTAGCATCATCCCATAAATAATCTACGTGTTTAAATTTTTTTGTAAGTATGCTCATGTTTGTTATTGTAAAGTTACTAGACAAATTTATAGAATTAGTAATCTGAGTCTATCCTGTACTGTACTGTAATTTAGTAAAAACATTGAAGTTTCTGTAATTCAAACCCGTATTATTCTTTTTAATAAGTTGAATGTTAACTAATTTAAAAGAGGTTTTGTTTTTATTAAAAACGGAGAGTAAAGGTTTTTAGGAGCAATAGGTTGTTCAAATAATGAAAGTAAAGAATGTGTGGAAGGTGTTTGTTAAAGGAGGTAGAGAAGTAAAGGACGATTTTTTGTACGGAAATCAGCCAAATTTTTGATTAATCACTAAACCTAATATTATTACTTGCATGATTTATTTAGATATTATTTCTTTCCACCTTTCAGATTCCGCAAACTGCTTTACAATGCGATTTCGTTCAGTGAGTAATTCAATCATATATTTTTTGAGGAACAACTTATCAGCTATTTCACCTAGCATTCCAAAAGGGGATTTGTAATAAAAAAGGTCTGTCATTAAAGTCTCATCATTCAATTCCTCAAAGTGATGTTCGTGTTTAAATTCTTTGAAAGCCCCTTTTACCATTTGGTCTGTAAAGTATTTTGGTCGGTTGTACTCGGTGATTTTGGAAGTCAAGTTTTGATAAACACCAAAGTGTTTTGCTCTCCACGTTACGCTTTCGTTCATTCCTATTAATCCACTCGTTTTTCCTGCGATGGCTTCTTCGTTTGTGTGTTCCGTTGAAATTTTGTGTAAATCGATACTTCGCGAGAGATCAAATACTATGTTTCTAGTAGCTTTTATCTTTGTTTGAAGTTTGATTTTTGGCATTTTGGAGGAGTGTTGGGTAACGTTAGATGTAAAAATAGTTGAGTTTTGTGAGCTAGGTATTTATGAAGTGGAATAAAACCACAATTATTTTTTTTAATTTACTTTTTGAATTATTCAATTTTAGATTTTGTTAATGCTTCTTTTTATAGAAAAGATGTATTTCATCCTTTAACGATTTTTTCTATTGATTTTAAGTCAACTTTAAGTGCTTTAAGAATTGTCTTGGCTAATTCTATATCATTTTTTTTTGCTCGGTCAAAAACATCCATTAACCCTGAAACATAAAGTCTTTCATTGACAGTCATTCCTTCAATTCCAATTGTTTTATTTGCTTTTTCGTTTATTGTTTTGAGCGTCATTTTTATGTTATTGTCAATGTTTATGCAGTGTTATCTACGGTTTTTGTTTATCGGTTTATTAAGGTCAGATAATCTATTTCGAAAATCAGACGATTATTTTTGTCATTCAGATCATTGTTTCAATGTTTTTGGTAAATCCAGAAATCAATGAAGGTTGTAAGTCACTTGCTTGATTTAGTTGGTCAGCATAATTATTTATAAAATCAGATTGCTTTCCAATTCTGGTTAAATACTTTATGTAATTACTATTAGTTTTTAAATTAAAATGTTCAGTATTCGAATCCGTATTTTTCCACCAAATTTTGTCAAAAACCACATACTTGTTTATATCAGAACTCAATTTTTCGATTCCGTTTAAATTCGGTACAATTTGGTTTTGGAAGATGTCTTTTTGATATTCCAAATATGCTTTTTTTTTGGAATTTGTTTTGTGTTTAGTCGTTAAGATTTTATCAAATTCAGAAACAATAGAATTCAATTCCATCAATTCGGGTTCAGTCCAAATTCCGTTTGGATTTTCAATTATACTTACCTGTTTACAAGCTGAAAGTATAATTAGAAATAATATTAGGACATGTTTTTTCAAATGTTCGTTAACGTTTAGCATAAGAAACGTAGGGCAGGTGATGAGCACTATCGTTTCGTTTTATAACTTAGCTAAATATAAATATTTTGCTTTTATTTTTTACTTAAAAGCCCCATTTTATTATTAGTGGATTTTCTAGGTATATTTAATGTTAAAATTCAACGAAATTACCCTATGTTTTTTATACATTATTGTATACCGCTTTTGGTCTCTAATGAAAACAAATGTATTTTAATTCTCCATTTTTTGACTTACCCGTTAAACTTTTTAGCTAGAATAGAGTCTAAAATTTGAATAATAAAATTATTAATTCTAACAAAACAATTCATCTTGTGAAAATTATTAAAGAACAAATCAAAAAAATGAAGAATAATAAAATGAAATATATAAGCTTATTATGTTTCATTATTTTTTCCCTGAGTTGCTCCAAACAAGAAAAAGAAGTTCCATCTCTGGAAAATGAACCTGAGGATACAACGGTTGTAAATCCTCCTATTATCCAAACTCCTTCACCTGTGATTCATCTTGCAGACAATCTGGATGAACAAGATCAACTAGGATATTGTATTGACACGAGAGGTAATGGTTTCAATGAAGAACTACATGCACATTCTTGTAAGGCAAGCGGTGGTGATGTTCAATTTGTTTATAATGAAGAAACACTTCAGATTTGTTCGGTTGAGTTTACTGGTTTCTGTATAGAAATGTCTGGAGGACCTACAGAGGGAATGAGCTTAAGACTTGTAGAAAGTGATACGAGTTCATCCGATCAGAAATTTATTTATAACGAAGATAACGGAGAATTTGTTCCAGAAGATGATCCTACCCTTTGCCTTACTGTAGGTGAAACTAGTGCTGCTGCTGGAATCTATATGTTTCGTTCTCTAACCTTGGAACTATCTTCTGAAATAGAAGGAAAATTTAAACAATGGGTGATCCTTGAGTAAATAACGAGGTTTATGAACTGAAAATAGGATATCCTATTGAGATTTTTTTCAAGTTTATAAAGGTTGGGTTATTTTGGGATATACAGATTTTGAAAGGCATACAACGGTTACGTATAAGAATAGTGCGTAGTTAGGGTGCGAGGATTTTCCGAAGGAAAATCAGAAGCAAGCAAACAAGCACTAACTTTTGATTTAGAAATAAACTTACGCATTATTTTTGTACAATGTTAGGTGTAGGCTTTTTATGATAATAATTCAATTTTATATTTTCCTAATATTTTTAAAGATTCATTAAACGCAATTAAACCTTGATTATAATTTTCAAAGTTTGCTTTATGTCCTTTCACCATATTCAAAAAAGTTCTACCAATTTGTATTTTTTCAATTTCAGGTTTTGATATTCCTTTATGATTCATATATTTTTCAATTATATCAATTAAGTTAATTCTTCCATTATATTCAAATGTGTTATTATAAAACATTCTAAGAACCATTTCAAAATTTGCTAAATTTTCAAAATCTTTATCTGATAAATCTTTGTCTATTATTTCTCCATATTCTAAATAGCATTCTTTATAAAATTCCAATAATGATTTACTAGCTAATAATAAAAAAAGAAAATCAACATTTTTTTGTTCAAGTTGTTTTTCAGTTGGAATAATTCCTTCTCCGATTTTGTTTACTACTATATCTTGGGGAATACCAACTTTCAGTAGCTCTATAAAACAAACATAGTCACCGTGCTTAATCGCGTTAAATTTGTTTTTAAATTTATTGATTTTAATTCCTGACTTAATTATTTTAAGCATATAACCAACAACCTTATCGTAAATCAGTTTTTCAGTATTCATTTAATATTTTATAAATTACGAAATTTTGAATTTAGACGTATTTTCACAGCTTACACCTAACATAAGTATAACCCCATATTCATGTTGTATTACAGATTTTAAATATAACAAAAATGTCCGATAAGTTAATTACGAACTTATCGGACAGATTTATAATTTATTAAAGAAAATATGCTTTTAATATTCTAGCTTAATAAGTTTTCTAACGGTGTCTAAAGTATTTATAAGTTTTTCACTAAAATCAAAAGTCATAATATCACTTTCCGTTTTACCTACACGTATTAATTCATTAAAATGAATAGCCTCGTAGTTATAACCAATAGTTTTATAACCAAAATCTAAAGTTTTTTCTTCCCCGTTAGCGATTACAGTGACTGTAGTTGGCATGTGGAACATGGTATTTATTTTGATGGTAGCGTGTTCGCAATAAAAAACAGCTTCGGTTGGAGAAGGTTCTAAAAGTGTACTTTTTAGTTTAGCAGTTTCACCATTGGGGTAAGTAAAGGTCATGCTGCACGTAGAATCGGCGCCATTTTCAAAAAAAGTAGCATCGGCTTGCATATCTTTCGGAAGCCCTAGAGTAGACAATGCTGCAAAAATTGGGTAAATACCAATATCTAATAAACTTCCACCACCTAAAGATTTGTTGAACAATCTAGACGATGTATCAAAATCACGATGAAAACCAAAATCGGCTTCCATTTTTAGAAGTTTGCCGTAAGTTTCATTTTTCAGCTCCTTTAAAACAAATTGATAATGTGGTAAAAAGTACGTCCAAAGTGCTTCCATGAGCAACACATTTTTTTCTTTGGCTTTCGCTATCATAGTGCTAACTTCATTAGCATCCATCGCAAATGGTTTTTCACATAAAACGGCTATGCCATGTTCTAGGCATAATAAGGTGTTTTCTTTATGTAAAGCATGCGGTGTTGCTATGTATACAGCATCAATGTTTTTATCTTTTACTAGGGCTTCGTAGCTGCTATAAGCGTGAGTAGCATCATATTTATCAGTAAATAAATCTGCTTTTTCCTGTGAACGTGAAGCTACAGCGTAAAGTTTAGTATTTGGAATGGTTAATAAATCTGATGCAAATTTATTAGCAATATTTCCTAAGCCAATAATGCCCCAGTTTATAGTTTTAACTTCTGATTGATTTGTCATTTGGAATAAGTATTTGGATGATACATGAAATTGAAATTACAATAGCGCAACCCACAAAATTTAACCATAGAAATGGTAGGTTAATCACTTCGTTTAAATCTAATAGATATAGTGCAATAACAATAACTTGTGTTAATAATGCGCCAATAAATACGGCATTACCTTTTACAAATTTAAAGAAAAATGCTAGAAGAAAAACACCAAGAACATTACCATAAAATATAGAACCAATAATGTTTACTAACTGAATTAAGTTTTCAGCCAAATTAGCAACACAAGCTACGCCTATAGCTATTATTCCCCAAGCAAAAGTAAACCAGCGAGATGCTTTTACCATCTCTTCTTCTGTTTTTTCGCTTGTATTTCGTTTGTATAAATCTATGGTAGTGGTAGAGCCTAAAGCGTTTAATTCACTTGCTGTGCTAGACATGGCTGCACTTAGAATAACGGCTAAAAGTAAACCGATTAATCCACGAGGTAAATTGTTTAGAATGAAATGGATAAATACATAATCTTTATCATTGCTTTCTATTTTTATGTTTTCACTTTCCGAAGCTTTATCAATTAAATCTCTGGCTTCTTTTCTTAGTTCATCATTGGCTTCATTTGCTAATGCAATGTATTTTGAAGCATCGGGATTATCAGAATTTAAGAACGATTTAATAATATTTTGCTTATCGTTAAAAATAGCTGTTTGTTCTGCCTGAAGCGTTTTGTATTCATCGGCATATTTAGATTGTAACACAACCTCCGTAGCGGTTGGGTTAAAGTTTACAGGTGCTTCATTAAATTGATAAAACACGAAAACCATTATACCCACAAATAAAATAAAGAATTGCATCGGTATTTTTAAAAGTCCGTTAAAAATTAAACCCAATTGCATTTCTTTAACCGATTTTCCCGAAAGGTAGCGCTGTACTTGGCTTTGGTCGGTACCAAAATAAGATAACATTAAAAATGTACCACCAATAATACCACTCCAAAATGTATAACGATTATTTAAATTGAATGAAAAATCTAAAACTTCCATTTTTCCGCTAGCTCCTGCAATATCAAGTGCTTTGCTAAAAGTAATGTCTTGCGGTAGTTTGCTCACAATTAAAAAGAAAGCCACCAACATACCAATAAAAATAATAACCATTTGATGTTTCTGTGTGACGTTTACCGCACGTGTACCACCAGAAACGGTGTAGATAATAACGAGTAAGCCAATAACAATATTTAGGGTGAGTAAATCCCATTTAAGAACCACAGAAAGTATTATAGCAGGAGCAAAAATGGTAATTCCTGCTGCTAAACCACGTTGAATTAAAAATAGAATTGCTGTTAAGGTTCTTGTTTTTAAATCGAATCTATTTTCTAGAAATTCGTATGCTGTATATACTTTTAATCTATGGTATAAGGGTATAAAAACCATACAAATAACTACCATGGCTATTGGTAAGCCAAAGTAAAATTGAACAAAGCCCATACCATCGTTAAAGGCTTGCCCTGGTGTTGATAAAAAGGTGATAGCACTAGCTTGTGTAGCCATAACTGATAAGCCAATAGTCCACCATTTAGAGGTGTTTCCGCCTTTTAAATAATCTTGTACATTACGGCTGCCTCGTGTTTGGTATGTTCCGTAAGCTACTATGGCTATTAGTGTAAAGCAAAGTACGGCCCAATCGATCCAATTTAAAGTTTCCATAAATTAAAAGGCTTTTGTAATTAAATAAAATAGAATAAAATAGATGGCGTTGGCAATTAAAACTACAGAATATAATTTTAACCAAACTGGTTTTTTGGGTTGATTTTCTTCCATAATTAATCGTTTAGTTTTGCTTCTTGTTTTAAATCTTCTTTACCAATAGAAAGCATGTTTGCAAACAATCTATAAGCACCAGAAACACCAGCAGGGAATTCTCTAAAAAAGCTTAAGCCAGTATAAATAAAGTAGCCATTACCGTGTTTTGAAACAAGTAAACTTCCTTTTTTATCGGTTTCACCTTTATCATGCATAGATAAAATAGGAGTAAAGGCAGGTGCCCATTTACTTGGGAAATATAAACCACGTTCTTGCGTCCAACCTTCAAAATCGTGTTGTGTAATTTTGTTAGGGTAATTTAATACGGGATGTTGAGGGTTTAAAAATGTAACTTCGGCTGTTTCATCGGTAACTCTATCACGAGAAAGTGTAATATCAAAAGGTGCTAAATTATCAACTTTTAAGCGATGATTGGTGTTGTACTGTACAATCATATTTCCGCCTTGAGCGACAAAATCGAATAATAAATCTTGCTTGAATTTTAATTCTTCAACCGTGTTATAAGCTCTAATGCCTACCACAACAGCATCAAAATTACTTAGGGTTTCTGCATTAATTTCGTCTGGTTTTAAAATACGTACTTGATAACCTATTTGTTGTAAACTTTCTGGAACTACATCTCCTGCGCCTTGTATATAGGCAATGTTTTCGCCTTTCTTTTTAATATCTAAACGTACAATTTTACTTTCGCTTGGTAGTAAAACCGTTTGGAAGGGAATATGGTCGTAATCAATTTCAATTAATTCTTTGGTATAATTTTTATCGCCTATGTGAACAATAGGGCTAATAGTACCTTCACTTTGGTTTTTAGGAGGAATTACAGTGAAAACCAAGGTTTGCTCTTCACCTTTATTTTTAATTGAAATTTTTTGGCTTTTAGGAAATATGCTCCAGTCTTTTGGATGACTAATTTCTACAGATCCTTCTAAGTCATTTCGGCCAGCTTTTACTATAACGGAAATATCGTGCTGTGCATTAGAATTTAAAATAATAACCTTTTCGGTGATTTTAGCAGATACTTCTGGGATAATTTCAAACGGACGATATAGTTCCCCTTTTTCTGGTTTAGAAAAACGATAAACCACATTTTTAGTGAACGTAATAGGTGTATTATTTATAAGAAGATTAAAATCTACTTGGTAAACTCTAGGTGTTTCGGGTAAACCAATTAAACTCGTATCATCTACTTGATACATACCTAAAGTTCCTTTTTTAGTTAACCAATAAGGTGTAGTAGGTGTTTGATGGCTACCAACTTTAAAGGTTTCTTTGAAGTTGAATTTGGTGTTTTCTGTTAATTCAATGCGTTTAGAAATATTTACACTATTGGCATTTTTAATACTTTCTAGAGTAATATTTTGATTGCTTCGGTTTAAAACTTCAAGATCTAAGGTTACGGTTTCGTTTTGAGTTGCCCACGGTGTTTCTGCCGATGCTTCTAAATATAAACCAGCACACATCGATATAATCGACTTTAACGCTTTTGTTTTTTGAGTTTTCCAGTGTTCGTTTTCTATGTTTTGAAGTAGTTTATAGGCTTTAATTAATTGCGGAAGATGCTGAGAAGGTTCTTTAAAATTGAAATTATTTTCAACGTCGTATAAAATATCTCCAATAGCTTTTCCGCCTTTTACACGATTCCATGAGGTGTCAATACCTTCAAAAATATCTTTGTTTTCACCTAGAGGATCACCTTTTAAAAATTCAATGTATTCGTTCTGCGATCCACGATCTAACGTACGACCAAAACCTTGGCATAAATGTTGACTTCTAGCTTGTGCCGCAACCTCGTTATTTGATAAGCCTTTTAAAGGATAATACACACCAATATCAAAAGTTAACATGTTACTTTTATCAACAGCATTAAATTTTTCTTCGCTACCATATGCCCACCAACTTGTATTGTAAAACAGGCGTTTTGGTTGCCATAAATCGGTTTGTTTTAATTGATCGGGATAAGCCGTATTGTTGTTTGCTAAATCAAAAGCTTCTAAACTTAATATGGCAGAACTGGTGTGGTGACCATGTGTGCTTCCTGGAGTTCTATGGTCGAACCTATTAATAATAACATCGGGTTTAAACTGCCGAATGGCTAAAACTACATCGCTTAAAACTTGATCTTTATTCCATATTTCTAAAGTTTCATCGGGATGTTTAGAGTAACCAAAATCGTTAGCTCTAGAGAAAAATTGTTCGCCACCATCTACACGTCTTGCAGCTAGTAATTCTTGAGTTCTAATAACACCTAATAGTTCTCTTATTTCTGGGCCAATAAGGTTTTGTCCGCCATCGCCACGTGTTAAAGATAGGTAGGCTGTACGGGCTTTAACTTCGTTGGACATGTATGAAATTAATCGGGTGTTTTCATCGTCGGGATGAGCGGCAACATACAATACCGAACCTAAAAAGTTAAGTTTTTCAATAGATTCGTAAATCTCTGTAGATGTTGGTGTTTTGGGTTTTTGTGCTTGTAAAAATGAAACAGTAAAAACTAGTAATATAAAATAATACTTCGTGCTTTGCATAAAAAAGGTAGTTAGCTAAGCTCCAAATATAACAAAGATTGAAAGGGTTTGAGTTGGTTTTAATGTTTCTTTAACTTTATGTTTTTATGTTAGAAAGTCTGTTTAGTTTTTGGACGTATTTTGAGGGTTTACAACCACTTTTTCCGCTTAAAATAAATAATCATTCCGATAAAGATAATAATCATTACACCCCAAAGCACAAAATAAGAATGCTGATAATGCAGCTCCGGAATATAGTCGAAATTCATACCATAAATACCAGCAATAAAGGTTAAAGGGATAAAAATGGAAGCCATAATGGTAAGCACTTTCATCACTTCATTCATTTTATTACTAATGGTGGTCATGTACATATCCATTAAACTCCAAATCATTTCACGGTAAATATCTATGTTTTCTGAGACTTGAATAAGGTGATCGTAAACATCACGATAATAGTTAAGTGTTTGTTGAGAAATTAATGCATTGTCACTTTTTTCAATACGGCTTATAACATCGCGAAGCGGAAAAATAGCGCGGCGTACTTTTAGTATTTCACGTTTTAAATTTTGGATGTTCTGACTCACGTCGTCTGTGGCATTTCCGTTAAAGATATCAGTTTCAAAATCTTCAATTTTATCACCTAATATCTCAATAATATTAAAATAATAGTCGACTACAGCATCTATTAAAACATAGAGCAAATAATCAGATTCCATAGTTCTTACGCGTCCTTTCGCTGTTCTAATACGTTCTCTAACGGCATCAAAAACATCACCTTCAGATTCCTGGAAGGATAAAACATGGTTTTTCCCTAAAATAAAACTGACTTGTTCCGATATTATTTTTTCATCCTTATCATAATACAACATCTTTAAAACAACGAAGAAATAATCTTCATATTCATCAATTTTAGGACGTTGAGAAATGTTTACAATATCTTCTAAAACTAAAGGGTGGAAATTGAAATGTTTAGATAGTTTTTCAATTTCTTTTACATGGTTTAATCCATTTAGATTTACCCATGTAATAGAATCACTTCCTTTAAATTGAAAGGTTTCCGATACATCGGTTAAATGCTTTTCTGTACATTGTGTTTCATTATAATCGAAAACTTCAATAAAGAGTTTTTCTGAAGATTTTGAACCTGTATAAATGGCTGTTCCCGGTACTTGTCCTGCTTTTTTCTTGTAGTTATGTTTTCTAGTCTTAGCCATTAAAAATTGTATTTAGATAAAGATATAAATAATTTAAATAGCATCAACACCATCATCAACGGTCTCGTCTATAGCATCTTTTTGTATTAAGGTAACGGCCTTTTGTAGCATTAAGTTGTTAGGGTAAGTTACTAAGTTTCCGTTGTCTAATCTTAAATGAATTTGAAAGGCTCTAATGTCTTCAATAATGGCTTTTATAGGGAAATCTTTATCATGAATTTCAATTTTATCACCCACTTTATAAGGGAAGTTGAAAAACATAATAATACCAGAAGTAATGTTACTTAAAATAGACCAAATAGCAAATAACGCAATACCGATAACCGCAAAAACAGAAGAGAAAACAACCGCTAAATCACGTACTTCAACTCCAAATATTAGGGATTCTATTAAAATGGCGATTAAAAATAAGGTTACGGTGATGTAACGTCTAATTAAGCGTATTCTAGCATCGTTTATACCACTTGTGTGTCCAATTTTTGTAATAACAAAATGGATTAAGGATCTAATGATTAACAAAACAACAAGCACAATAGCTGTGTTTATTAATTCATTTTTAAACGTTTCAAAAAACTGCATGTTTTAAGGTTTTAAAATTTGCTGCAAATATACACTAGAAAGCAAAGCAAGGCGGGTTTATATTTATTTTTAAACGGGTTGCTTGGCAAGTTTGTTTAAGGTTTGATAAACCAAATGCGTTGGTAAGCCCATAACGTTAAAATAAGAACCTTCGAGCTTGGTAACACCAACTTGTCCAATCCATTCCTGAATACCATAAGCACCTGCTTTATCAAAAGGTTTAGCTGTTTTTATGTAATACAGAATCTCTTCGTCTGTAAATTCTTTAAAACTTACTTTAGTAACGGAGTAAAGTGTTTTAGATGTTGTTTTTGTTGTAAAACAAACCGATGTAATTACCTCGTGCGTGGCATTACTTAAAGATTTCAAAATTTGGAACGCATCAGTTTCATCCGTTGGTTTTCCTAAAGCCTTATTGTTATGCCAAACTATGGTGTCACTGGTTATTAAAATATCATTTGGTTGCAATTCATCTTTAAATGGTATTGCCTTTAATTGCGCTAAATAATCGCTTATTTCAAAATGCGTTAATCTATTTGGGTATTCTTCTTTAACGGGCTTTAACCTTATTTCAAAATCTAAACCAAGATCTTTAAAAAATTGCTGCCTACGTGGCGATCCAGAAGCTAGAATAATGTTGTGATTTTTAAGTTTTTCTTTTAGCATATGTTTAAAGTTTCAGCGAAAACATCTGAGGTATATTAGTAGTTAATAAAACCTATTTATTGAAGGTTTTACGCGTGTACTCCAAAAGTATTCGGAATCGTTTAATTTTTCAAGTTAAAATAGTAAATTAACAAGGAAAGTACGCCAAAAAACATCACCAATTTTATTAAACTACTTATTAAGTGATAGTCTTTTTTCGATTTAGCACTAAACAATTTAATACTTACAAAAATTAGCGGGCCCACAATAAAGAAGACAAAGTAACCCGCAGAAAGCATGTTTTTATATAGTGAATTTACAATGTAATAAATAAGAATTAAAACGGGAATTAACGATAGCACAAACAAAACATTACCCGTTCTATCTCTACCAATAGCAATAGGTAAGGTGTTCATGCCTGCTTTGTAGTCACCATCAATATCTTCAACATCTTTAGTTATTTCTCGTATTAAATTGAGTAGAAATGCAAACACGGCATAATCAAAAATAATTTTAAAAAATGTAAGTTGAATGTCCCTGTTCTCTAAAGTAAGTGCGGGTAGTAGTTCAAAAATGCCAACAATTAAAACACTTAGAGCAACAAGAATGGAAATTACAATGTTACCTATTAAAAGTGTCCGTTTTAAATAAGTAGCATAAACGTATAGCAAAGCCGAAATAATAACAAAAAGTGAGAAAAAAGCACTTTTACCAACAGCGTGAGATAAGTAAAAACCAACGCCAACGCCAATAAAATTTAAGACTATAAAAAG
Organism: Algibacter sp. L3A6; assembly: GCF_009796825.1. GTDB lineage: Bacteria > Bacteroidota > Bacteroidia > Flavobacteriales > Flavobacteriaceae > Algibacter. Next base: position 4,556,911 of record NZ_CP047030.1, on the reverse strand, counting down.
GTTGTAAGCCGTTTTTTCGGAGATAGAATTACCAACAATAAGTTTATGCGGCTTATTTACAAAATCGGTTTCAACATCGTAAATATCATTAATAATATTTCCTGCAGCAGCAATACAAATAGTAGCAAAAATTAAAAGAGAAATGCCAATACCGTCCAAACTAATAGCAACCCCAAAAGGTTCTAAAAGCGCATACTTAACTAATAATTGCGTTAAGGCAATCATTAATAAATTCTTCCATCGAATAAGATTTAAGACGTTAAGCATTTATCAAAAAAAATGAATAATTAAAAAAAGTAAAACTAAGAGGTCGGATAATGAAATCTACAAATTAGTCAAACTGTGCGCTATAAAAACCGCTCCATTTTCCTTGTACTTTCAAAACCTGCTCAATAACATCACGCACGGCACCTTTTCCGCCTTTTTTATGCGAAATATATTTAGAAATACTCTTAATTTCCGGAACAGCATCTTGCGGACAGCAAGGCAAGCCAATACCTTTCATTACAGGGTAATCAGGAATGTCGTCACCCATATAAAGCACGTTTTCCGATTTAATATCATTAGCTGTTAGGTAATCGTCTAGTTGCTCAATTTTATTTTTCGCACCCAGATAAATATCCTTAATACCTAAACCTTCCAAACGTATACGAACGCCATCATTTTTTCCGCCAGAAATAATGCATAAGTTATAACCCTTATCCACGGCAGATCTAATAGCATAGCCATCTTTTACGTTCATGGTTCTTAACATTTCACCGTTGGTTAAAACCGAAACCGTACCATCGGTAAGTACACCATCCACATCAAAAACAAAGGTGGTAATATGTTCCAAATACTCTTTATAGCTTTTTTCTTCCATGTGTTTTCTGTATTGATGCTGTAAGCAGTTCGTAAATCTTTTTATGCTCAATATTGTTATCCAATATTCTTAAATGTTTTTTAATCGTTTTTTTGTCGTGGCGTTTTGCTGGGCCAGTTTGCGCTCTAAAAGGCGATAAATGCTCAATCTTTTTAGCAGTTTCTAAAATCAATGGCTTTAAAAGATCAAACTCGGCACCTTCACTCTCCGTAATTTCATGACCAATTCTATATAACTGATTCGTGAAATTATTAACAAAAACCGCAGCCAAATGCAACACGCGCCTTTGGTCGCTATTTACCTTCTGTATAGGGCCACCTAAACTTAAGGCTAATTCCTTTAACATCGGAAAACTATCCTTATAAATAGTTTCAATACACATCGGCACATTTGCAAAATCTAGCTCTGCGCCTTTTGTAAAACTTTGCAGCGGGTAGAGTACACCACGTCTGTGTTTTTTATCTAAATCGTAAACACCAACACCTCCAGAAGTATGCACAACCACACGATCTTCAAACGGAAGTTGTTCCGATAATTCTGCAATAGCATCATCACTAACCGCCAAAATATACACATCGGCAACCTTTAAATTCGATAAATCGTCCGTAAAATCAACCTCGTTGCTATGCTCCGTAATCGAATCTAAACTCCTGTTATACCATTGAGAAACAGTTACATTATCTGCCTCACGAAAACCTCTATACAAATGGCTAGCTACATTGCCAGCTCCTAAAATTACTACTGAAATCATCTTGCAAAAATACTAAGCAATTACCAATTTCAAATTAATAAATCAAAATAATTTGCGCGTGCCCCAAGGGTCGGGCTATCACTACTCGCTCCCTTCTAAGGTCGGGGAGCTCAAACAGGCCGTTCAATCCCTCACGCCTTATCTGCTAAGTCTTGGGTTTTTATCAAAAAACAGCTTTCCAACATGCTTTAGTAACACGGTTTGCATTTAAATAATAAAAAGTATTCATATTAATTTAATCGCCTATTGAGAAGAGATAAGTATTAAAATAAATCATAAATTTGAATTATGAAAAAAGACCTAGAAACCCGCAAAGATGTTTACTTATTGGTGTCATCCTTTTACATAAAAGTAAGGAAAGACGAGGTGTTAGCGCCTTTTTTTAACGATGTTATAAAAGATTGGGATGCGCACCTAGAGCGTTTAACAACCTTCTGGGAAGCCAGTCTGTTTTTAAAAACAAAATACACAGGCAATCCTTTAGAAACGCATATTAAAGTAGATGCCGATAATAAAAACACAATCACCGAGCAGCATTTCGGACTTTGGTTAAACCTATGGCTAGAAACTATAGATGAGCTTTTTGAAGGTGATTTTGCTCAAAATGCCAAATTTAAGGCGCGTAAAATGGGCTCATTCTTATATCTAAAAATTTTTGAAGCTAGAATGGGGTAGTGGCTCATGTTTTTTTACTTTCAAATTTCATCTAAATCATCATAAAATTCAGTGAGATAATTTTAGAGGGTTTCTACCTACTTTATTCCAATATTTTATAACAGTTTTAACACTTAAGAATAAACTTAAATCCTTAAATTTGCACGACCTTAAAAAGGCCTTTATCATGCAAAAAAAACTAGCCAACATTCTTTTTTCAACACGTTTAACTTCAGTTTTATTTATTGCTTTTGCGGCGGCCATGGCAACCGGTACATTTTTAGATGCCGGACAAGATATGTCTCCAACGCCATACTCACGTAATTTAATTTATAATACATGGTGGTTTGAAGGTATTATGGTGTTTTTCGTGATTAACTTTTTAGGTAATATAGTTCGTTTTAGATTGTACAAAAAAGAAAAGTGGGCAACGTTCATTCTTCACTTAGCATTTATTTTTATACTTATAGGCGCATTTATTACGCGTTACGCAAGTTTTGAAGGCATGATGGCTATTCGCGAAGGTGACACAGAAAATTCGTTTCTTTCTCAAAAAACATATATAACCACTTACGTAGATGGTGATTTTCTAGTAGATGGTGTAGCGCAACGTCGTGTTTTAGAAACCGAAGTAGATTTTTCTGGACGTTTAGAAAACGATTTCAATTTAAATACAGAATACAACAAACAACCTATAAATATAAAATTAGAGAAGTTTATTGTTGGGGCAGAAGAAGATATTATTCCTGACGAAAACGGAGAGTCTTATTTAAAAATAGTAGAAGCAGGAACTAGTGGGCCGCATAATCATTTCTTAAAAGTAGGTCAAGTATCTAGTGTGCACAATGTGTTATTCGCATTAAATAAGCCAACCGATGGTGCTATAAATATTACTTTAGAAAACGATAACCTAACTATTAATTCGCCTTTTGATGGTGAATACATGACCATGGCAACGCGCGCTCAGGGTTTACTTGTAAAAGATAGTATACAGCCTTTAATTTTACGTTCTCGATATGTTATTGGTAACATGCAAATTGTATTTCCAAAGCCTGTTGTAAAAGGTGTTTTTGATGTGGTTAAAAAAGCAGAATTCCTTAAAAACGATGAAGATGGTCTGGTGTTAAAAGTAACCGCAAATGGGGAAACTAAAAGTGTTGGTTTACTTGGTGGTAAAGGCACAAATAGTAGCTTTAAACAAATTAAGGTAGGCGGATTAGATTTCGCTTTTAAATATGGATCTAAAAAAATAGAATTACCATTTTCTATTAAATTAAACGATTTTGAGGCCGAACGTTATCCTGGAACAGAAAGAGGTTATTCTGCATATTCTAGTGAGGTTACGGTTTTAGATGAGCGTGAAGAAGATTTTGATTACAAAATTTTTATGAATAATATTTTAGATCATGATGGGTATCGCTTTTTTCAATCGGGTTTCGATCCAGATGAAAAGGGAACTATACTTTCTGTAAATCATGATTATTGGGGATCGTTAATTACCTATATTGGTTACTTTATGCTTTATTTTGGTATGATGGCGATTTTGTTTTCTAAGCATTCTCGTTTTGGCGATTTAGAGAAACAACTCAAAAAATTAAAAGCTAAAAAGGCTAAGATTTTAGCTGTAGTTGTTTTATGTTTTGGACTTCAAGGTTTTGCTCAAGAACATTCTGCAAACGATGGACATAACCATAGCAACAAACCTACAAAAACACAAATAGATTCTGTTTTAAGAGCAAATATTACTCCTAAAACACATGCTTCTGAATTTGGTAATTTGGTGATTCAGGATTTAAGCGGGCGTATGATGCCTGTGAACACTTATGCATCGGAAATGCTTAGAAAATTAAGTAAACATGACTCTTATGAAGAGTTTGATGCTAACCAAGTCTTTCTATCTATTCAAGAAAGTCCACAGTTATGGTACAATGTGCCTATTATTTACTTAAAAACTAAAAAGGCCGATTCTATTCGCTATATGATTGGTGTAGGTTTAGATGAGCAATATGCTACACTAGCGGATTTTTTCACCGAAAGGGGAGAATATATTTTAGCACCCTATTTAGATGAAGCCTACAAAGCGCAAGTGCCAAATGGTTTTCAGAAGGAATTTAAAGAAGCCGATCAACGTGTAAATTTATTATTTAATACGGTTGAAGGCCGTTCGTTAAAAATATTCCCAATTCCAAATGATGATAACCACAAATGGATTTCTAATTTCGAATTTAAAGAAGACCCAACCGTTATAAAAGATTCACTTTACAACAATTTTGTGAAAAGCGGATTCCTAGCATATTTATATACTTTAAATGCTGCTAAAAAATCTGGAGATTTCTCTGAAGCTTCAAAACTTCTAAAGGCTTTTAAAGATACACAGCACAGATATGGTGGTTCGGTAATGCTTAGCGATCAAAAAGTAAAAACAGAAGTTCTATATAATAAGTACGATATTTTTAAAAAATTATTTAGCTGGTACATGTATGCAGGTACAATAATGTTTGTCTTGTTAGTTTTTCAAATATTTAAATCACATAGTAAAGGTTTAAGCACGGCAATTAAAGTATTCAAGTTTATCGTTATCGGTTTGTTTGTGCTGCATACAGCAGGTTTAATTGTACGTTGGTATTTGTCTGGTCACGCGCCGTGGAGTGATGCTTACGAGTCTATGATTTATGTAGCTTGGGCTACTATGTTGTTTGGATTACTGTTTGGAAGAAAGAGTGATTTAACCATGGCTTCTACCGCTTTTGTAACCGCAATGATTTTAATGATTGCGCATTGGAACTGGATGGATCCTGCTATTGCTAATTTACAACCGGTTTTAAATAGTTATTGGTTAATGATACACGTGGCAGTAATTGTTGCGAGTTATGGACCATTTACATTAGGTATGATTTTAGGTGTGGTGTCGTTATTCTTAATGATTTTCACCAATAAGGAGAATAAAGAAAGAATGCTCCTTAATATTAAGGAGTTAACAGTAATAAACGAAATGGCTTTAACCGTAGGTTTGGTTATGCTTACCATAGGAAACTTTTTAGGAGGTATGTGGGCCAACGAAAGTTGGGGACGTTACTGGGGCTGGGATCCAAAAGAAACTTGGGCGCTTATTAGTATCATGATTTATGCGTTTGTAATACACATGCGTTTAGTGCCAGGATTACGCGGACGTTGGTTTTTTAACCTTTGCTCAATAATTGCTTTTGCAAGTATATTAATGACGTATTTTGGAGTAAATTTCTACTTAGCAGGTTTACACAGCTATGCTAGTGGCGATCAAATTGTAAGTGTTAAGTTTATACTTATTGCTTGTGGAATTGTAGCTATACTTGGGGCTTTTGCTTATCGAGGGCATGTAAAATATTATAAAAAATAAAATAGGCAGGAGTTTAAGTCTTGTCAATAAAAAAGCAGTATTTCATAACTTATGAAATACTGCTTTTTTATTGAAGTAAATTAATGCTTCCTAAGTGTTTTTGCTAGCAATAAAAAATACTAACAAGACCTTGTTCTTAAGGTCTTCCTTTTAATCTTTTTTCAATTTTTTGTTTAACTGCAGTCAATCGCTTCATTAAGTCCATGATTTCTTGGTCTTTATCAACCTTGTATACGTCGTTTAGACTTAAAATAAGATCTTTAACCTCTCTCGAAGCTTCTATTCGTTCACTGGTAGTTTTAAAAGTATGTTTGCGTTGTTCAAATTCAACCGCTTTTTCAATTAGTTCCATATATAATAATCGTTTTTCTAGTAATTTTCTTGGAGTAAAACACGTTGTGTATTATTCACAATTCGACAATATAATAAAATATTATAAATTTTTTGATTTTACAGCAAAAATTTAGCTAAATTTAATGATTGAGAGGGTTATATATTCAAATTAAGGGTTTTTATAGTTTATTCTGAAAAAAAAGAGCTGTTTATTGAACTTATAAAAATGGCATTTTTTACTTTATTTAAAGCTTTTTTACTAATATCGTTTTTTTAAGCTTTTGTTAACAATTATCGGTCTTTTGATGTGTAATTTTATAGCATATTAATAATCAAAACTAAGATGAAAAAACTACTATTAATTTTATTAGCATTTACTACGGTTTACACAGTAAACGCACAGATTGAAACGCCACAACCAAGTCCAAAAGCAAAATTTGAGCAAAAAGTGGGATTAACGGATATTACTATTGAATATTCTAGACCAGGAGTTAAAGGACGTAAAATTTTTGGAGACTTAGAGAGCTTTGGGACTATTTGGAGAACAGGAGCAAATGAGAATACTAAAATAACATTTAGTAATGATGTTGAAGTTGCAGGAAAAGCATTAAAAGCTGGTACTTATGCTTTATTTACACGATTAATTTCGGCTACAGAATGGGAGTTTCTTTTTTATACCGATACTAATAATTGGGGAACACCTCAAAATTGGGATGATAGCAAAGTAGCTGCATCTGCAAAAGTAGTTGTTGAGGCTATGCCTTTTGTTGTGGAAACATTAACTATTGATATTAATAATATATCTAACAATGGCGCTAATTTAGAGCTAATCTGGGATAGTTCTTATGCTGTTTTGCCGTTTACTGTTCCAACAGAGCAAACCGTTTCAAAAGCTATCGATAAAGTAATGGCTGGTCCTGGTGAAGGAGATTATTACGCTGCAGCTGCTTATTATTTAGCTGAAGGAAAAGACATGAAAAAAGCAACAGAATGGATTGATAAAGCTGTTGAAATGACTAAAGATAATCCACGTTTTTATTACTTACGTAGACAAGCATTAATTCATGCTGCAAACGGGGATAAAGCTGGCGCTATTAAAGCTGCAAAAGAATCATTAGTTTATTCTAAAAAAGCTGGTAACGATGGTTATATTAAAATGAACACAGCTTCTCTAAAAGAATGGGGTGCTATGTAAAATAGTTTTACTGTTATGTAATTAACAGGCCTTAATTATAATATTGAAAAACTCAACGGTATCATATCGTTGAGTTTTTTTATGCGTAAAATTTTGGTTGCTGGGCATATTAATTCTGTTTTTGTTATCGGTACTAAGCATGTAAATCTTCATATTAAAAACATTTTTTAACAAAACTTCTTACTTACTTTAAAGAGATTATGTTAATATTTGTGAAGCTTATGTTTCTAATATGGATATTCGTATTTATAACTTAAAAGAAGTTGACGCAATTATAAATTCATAATAAAAAGAGATGAAATTATTTAAAAATGTTGTTATAAACTTGGTTATTGTAATAGCTTTTACTTCATGTAATTCTAAGGTAAAGTCTAAAGACTTAACAGAGGTTACTTCGGAAAAAAATAAACAGCCGAATATCATTTGGCTTATGGCGGAAGATATGAGTACCGATTTGGAAGTTTACGGTATGCCTCATGTTAAAACCCCTTTTTTAAACAAAATGGCTAACGACGGTGTCAGGTTTAATAACGCTTTTGTAACCAACTCTATTTGTTCACCAAGTCGATCTGCTATGATGGTTGGCGTACATCAACTAAAATCTAACACACATAACCATAGAAGCAATAGAGACGTTCCTTTAGATTCTCAATTTAAACCGTTTACCAAATTGCTTCGAGACGCAGGTTACACCACTATTTTGGGACACCATGGTGTTATGAATAAAGGTCGCAAAATCGATGTCAATTTTAAACATAAAGCTATAGGAGCTTGGAACGGTAAAGATAAATTCGGTTTATTTGATAAACACGATACTTTTAATAAGGAAGACGAACCCTTTCTTGCGCAAATTCAATTAGCGGTTACACACCGTGGAGATTGGTGGGATAGTATTCGGGAACAATCAACACACCCTGTTAATCCAGAAACAGTAACACTACCACCGTACTTGGCAGATCACCCTGCAATACGTTTAGATTGGGCAAAATATCTAGACCAAATTGAATATATGGACAATGAGGTTGGCATGATTTTTAAGGAGTTAGGAGAAAAAAATATGGCAGATAACACCATTGTTATTTTTATAGGAGATAATGGACGTAGCAATATTAGAGGAAAAGGTTATTTACAAGATACAGGTTTGCGTATTCCTTTTATAGTATACTATCCAAAATATTTTAAAGGTGGACAGGTTAGAAACGATGTCGTTAGTGCTACAGATATTACGGCATCTATTATTGATTTTGCTGGTATCGATGTACCAAGTTACATGACAGGGAAACCTATTTTTAAACCTGATTTTAACCGCGAATTCACTTATGCAACCCGTGATTTATGGGACGAGATAAACGAGAAATCTAGAGCTGTAACGTCTGGTGATTGGGCATATATTAGAAATGATATGCCAGAAGTACCGTTCGATTCTCATCAAGTGTATTTAGAATTCTACAGACCAGCCGTGCATATTATGCGTAAAATGTATAAGGATGGTATGTTAAACGAAAATCAAAAACCATTTTTCGAACCTACAAAATCTATAGAGGAATTATATAATTTAAAAGAAGATCCTCATCAGTTTGTGAACTTAGCTACTAATAAAGATTATAAAGACATTCTTGAGAAGCTACGAAACAAAACTTTAGAGTTTGATAAAAAAATGGCACCTGTTAACAATATTTATCATCCTAAAGACGTGCCAGGAAAACCTTTTATGGAATGGTTTAAAAAAGAACATCCACAAGCTTATATAGATATGCAAAATGGAGTAGAGGTTGGGCATAAGGCTTATGCTTCCGCTTATAAGAAGTCGAAGAAGTAAACTGATAAAACTCTTTAAGTGTAAACCCGCAACCATTTTTATAATTAGTCTACTTTTACAACCCATATGGATTCATTAACTCAAATTGTATTAGGAGCTGCCATTGGCGAGGCTGTTTTAGGTCGAAAAGTTGGAAACAAAGCGATGCTTTATGGTGCTATCGCCGGTACTATTCCCGATTTAGATGTGTTTGCTTCTTTTTTTACAGACACAGTTTCTGCGCTTGCCATACATCGCGGATTTACACATTCTATTGTGTTTTCCGTGCTTTTTGCACCTATTTTCGGGTGGCTTGTTTCTAGGTATGAAACATATAAGAATTTTAAAGATTGGTCTTGGTTGTTCTTTTGGTCGTTTGTAACGCATCCTATTTTAGATGCACATACCACATGGGGAACTCAATTGTTTTGGCCTTTCGATTTACGTTTGGCTTTCAAGAATATATTTGTTATCGATCCGTTATACACCGTGCCTTTTTTAGTCTTTTTAATTCTGGCTATGCGACAAAAACGTACCACCAAAAAGCGACGCTTTTATAACAACATGGGCTTAATTTTAAGCACGTCTTATTTAGGGATAACTTTGCTTTTAAAATGGGTTTCTTACACTAAATTTGAGACTGCTTTAAACAATCAAAATATTGCATATTTAGAAATTGATACGAGGCCTTCGCCTTTAAATACGATACTTTGGAGTGCAAATGTGCAAACGGAAGATGCTTATTTACTTGCTAATTATTCGTTTTTCGATACACAACCCATCACTTTTGAAAGTTATCCTAAAAATCATGAATTATTAGGGAATCTTGCTCAAGATGAAAGTGTAAAACGTATGATCGCTATTTCCGAAGGTTGGTATACTATCAATAAAAAAGATAATATGCTTTATTTTAATGATTTACGATTCGGGTTATTGAGTTTAGCACCCAAGGCTGAAAATTTTGTATTTAAATATAGAATGGATGTTGATGTTTCTGGAAAGGTTACGTTCACAGAAGAACCTAAAGATAATCACGATGGAAAAAAGCTGATTTCTGAATTATGGCAGCGTTTAAAAGGAAATTAATTTTAGTTTTTTAAGTAAAACATCACCATTTTTTCGTGTAAACCTGTTTCAGTTAATTTCTTTCGCGTTTGATATAAGAAATCTTTCCTATTTTGAATATCTTGTCAATCAAAATTAAAAATCTCATGAATATTACTGCTGCATATACCGATCTATATCAAATCACAATGGCTCAAGTCTATTTTGAAACTAAACCCGATGGACGAGCGGTATTCGATTATTATTATCGACATAATCCATACAATAGTGGGTACTCCATTTTTGCAGGATTGGAAGATGTATTGGATATTCTTGAAACTTTGAAATTCTCAGATTCAGATATTTCATATCTAAAAGAAAAAGGATTTGAAAATGAATTCTTAGAATATTTGAAAAATTTTAGATTTAGGGGAAACATTCGTTCTAGTAAAGAAGGTGATGTTGTATTTCCGAATCGACCAATATTACAGGTGGAAGCTAATATTATTGAAGCTCAAATTATAGAAACTGTTTTGCTTAATATTCTTAATTTTCAAACTTTAATTGCAACTAAGGCGAGTAGAATTAGGCGTAGTGCTAAAGATGAAATTCTATTAGATATGGGCTTACGTCGCGCTCACGCCACGGGTGGTTACTATGCTTCTCGAGCAGCTGCTATTGGTGGTTTTGATAGCACGAGTAACGTTAAAGCGGCCGAAGATTATAATATTCCATCGTCGGGTACTATGGCACACTCGTTTATTCAAAGTTACGATAGCGAATTAGAGGCTTTTAGAGATTTTGCAAAAGTACGTCCAGAAAACTGTGTGCTTTTAATAGATACCTATAATACGCTTAAACTAGGTCTTCCAAATGCGATTAAAGTCGCCAAAGAAATGGAAGAAAGAGGTGATAAATTATTAGGCGTACGTTTGGATAGTGGCGATTTAGCGTACTTATCTAAAAAAACAAGAACAATTTTAGATGAAGCTAATTTGGAGTATGTAAAAATTGTAGCGTCTAATCAGTTAGATGAATATGTTATTAAAAGTTTGAAGGAACAAGGAGCTCCAATTGATATTTTTGGAGTCGGCACCAATTTGGTTACCGGAAAACCAGATGCAGCGCTAGATGGCGTTTATAAACTATCGGAGTACAATGGAACACCAAGAATTAAACTTTCTGAAAATATTATAAAGGTTTCATTGCCTTTTAAAAAGCAAGTTTACCGTATGGTAGATGCTAATGGCATGTTTTATGGAGCAGATGCTATCGGACTTTTTATTGAAGATGAGGTTTCACAAATGGAACACCCTTTTGATATTACTAAAAAATTAGATTTGAGTAGCTTTAAACACGAACCACTTTTAGAAATGGTTATGGAAGAAGGGAAAAGAGTAGTGCCAACACGAACAGTTACCGAAATTTCAAAATATTCTCAATCTCGTTTAGAGCAACTTCCTAATGAATATAAGCGTTTTCAAAACCCGCATATTTACAAAATAGGTTTAAGTCCTTCTTTAAAGGAAGAACGTGATGCTTTAATTAAAGAACATAAAATATAAATTGAGCAGAAGAGATTAAAAGCGATACAGAGTTTTTGTTCTTTTCAAACGGTCGATAATAAAAAGTTATATTATGAAAACGCTTCTAATAATTGATGTACAAAACGATTTTATGCCTGGCGGATCGCTTCCCGTTCCGGAAGGTAATCACATTGTACCTGCAATTAATAGCATTCAAAATCATTTCGATTTGGTTGTGGCTACACAAGATTGGCATCCAGAAAATCATATTAGTTTTGCGGCTAATCATGAAGGGAAATCTAATTTTGATGAAATTGAAGTTCATGGAAAACCACAAACCTTATGGCCTGTACATTGCGTGCAAGGCACTTTAGGCGCAGAACTTCATGCTGATTTAAAGACTAAAAGTTATGAAGCTATTTTTAGAAAAGGAACAGATAAAAGTATTGATAGTTATAGCGCTTTTTATGACAACGGACATTTAAAATCGACTGGCTTAGCTGGTTATTTAAAGGAAAAGGGAACTACAGAACTTTACTTATGTGGATTAGCATCGGATATTTGCGTTTATTTTTCTATTTATGATGCTGTTGAAGCTGGATTTGATTGCTTTTTTATTGAAGATGCTTCCAAAGCACTCGATAGTGAAGGGTTTGTCGCTATAAAGGAAAAAATGACTGCTATGGGCGTGAAAATTATAAATTCTGAAACTATTTAAACCCTTTTTATTCTGAACAATAATTATAGGTTTTTTAGAATTTCTTATAAATTTAATGATCAAGTTTTTTGAGCCTGATAAATAATTCTCTTCCTGCTCTTGTTTGATGAGAATTATAGCATGCATCCATCAATGAAACATCAAAATAAGGTTTGAAATAGTCTAAATATTCAGCTTTAGAACCACCAAAAGGCGGGCGCGTTTCATTTAAAGGTGCATCGAATAACAAGCCTATAATCTGTCCTGTTTTGTTTAGAAGGTTAAAGGCTTTTTCCGCGTAAGCGTGTCTTAAATTTGGATTTATAGCACAGAAAAAAGTTTGTTCCATAATGATATCAAATACCATATCAATATCGAAAAAATCACCATGAATTAGATGGTTTTCAGGAAAAGATGGAACTCTTAATTTTAAATTTTCTAAAGCCGTTTTCGATAAATCTATAACATAAACGTGCTTAAAACCTTTGTTGTGTAGATATTCGGCTTCATGAGAATTACCACCACCCGGAATTAAAATTTTTAAATCTTTATTAGTTAAACCATCGAAATATGCTTTCAACGGCGGAGATATTTCGCCTAAATCCCAACCTGTATCATGTAACTTGTATCTGTTATCCCAGAAACTCTCGGTTAAATTCATTAATACGATGCGGTAATAACATTAATCAGTTCACTTTTTTGAAGTACGCCAGATTGTCTCCAAACTTGTTTTCCTCTTTTAAATAAAAGCATAGTAGGTACACCTCTTACTTGATATTTTTCAGCAATGGCTTTATTTTTATCAACATCAATTTTAATAATAGAAACTCTGTTTTTTAAATTATCCTTTACATCTTTTAATATAGGGGTCATCATTTTACAAGGGCCGCACCATTCGGCATAAAAGTCTACTAATACTGGAGTTTCTTGGTTTATTAATTCTGAAAATTTATTCATACCTTACTTTGTTTTATTTATCAAAAGTAATATTCCAAACACCTCTAACTTCATTAATTTGATACCCTATGGCTTTATCCTGCGGGTACAAATTATTTAGTTTTAATAATACGGGTTTTTGAATGTCGCTATTTGGTTTTCCGTGACATTGCAATCACATGGTATTTGTAGAAATAGGGTAGTACACCTGCACTTTACTATCTGTTAAATCTACTATGGGTTTTGGTTCTATATTATTTTTAATATCGTTTTTAAAGGCCTTAATATACGTTAATTCTTTTTTATTTGCTTGATTATTTTGATTTCTAGGTTTATCGGAAACGCGTTTAATTGTAGCGTTTTGCGCTACCGCCATACTATCGGTTAGTGGGTAGGCTTTTATATTACAAAAAGCGACGGCTTCTAGTGTGCCTTTTTCCTGTATGGTTCGCATTAAATTTTTACCTAAAATAGCTTGAGTAGCTAAGGCATATTTTAAACCACGCTGGGCATAAGTTAGCGTATCTGTAGAGGTGTTTTGCAATTGTTTCCCCATACCTTGTGCGTTACGCTTGCGCATGCCTTGAGGACGCTTATTACCTTGTTGCTCATTAAAATGGGCTTCAAACCAATCGGGTTGTTCAATATTAAAATCATACATATAATCGGTTATTTGTGCGATGGTTTCTTCTGAAAAAGATAATTTTGGCATAATCCCAAAACGTTTTACGGCACCAAACATTTTAGCATCTTCGGTGTTTGGATTTTTAACCCAAGCTTGCATGCTTTCGGTAAACTCTGCCTTTGTTGTTTCACTATTGATGTAACGTTTTTTTATAGCAATCATTGGTGGTCCAATCCTGTTTTGTTCACTAGCAGACGGACTATGGCAGGCGTAACAATTGTTTTCCATGAGCTTTTTTCCTGGATGATTGTTAGATTCCCTGGCTTCATCGAATGCAGAGTATGTTTTGTTTTTAGAATTATTACAACTAAAAAATAACATTGCAAGTAAAGAAAAGACTAGTAAACGTTTCATGCTAATCGCTTTATTTAGAAAACTTACCTGTTGCGCAACTCACAAAAGATTTTGCTTTGGTTACTAGGTTATTATGGCCGTCTATAGATGGGTAGCCTAATGATTTTAGTTTGTCTATTACGGCAAAAGCGTCGTCTTCGTTTATGTAATTGAATGAAACTTTACTATCATCGGTATGTACCTCAATATTTGTAATGTTTTTAATTTCTGCTAATTTTGTAGTGATTGTGTGTGCACAGCCACCACAGTTTAAATTTTGTACTATTATTGATGTTTTCATTTTTTATATGTTTTTAAACCATGTAGGTTTATTTGTAGTTTAATATGCCTCCTTTTAAATCGTAGATTTCCATAAAACCCATACCTGCTAATTTGTTAGCGCATCTCCTGCTTCGAGCACCACTTCTGCAATAAACATATACGGCTTCGTTTTTGTTTAATGCATTAAACTCTAAATTAAATTCTTCTGATGATGAGTCTATATTTATAGCATTTTGAATGTGTCCAAAATTAAATTCCTCAGGAGTTCTTACATCTACTAATTGCACTTTTTTACTTTGCGTTTGTGCTTTAAACTCTAAAAGATCTAAAACTTTAATGATGTTATCCTTGTCGGATTTAGAGCAAAATAGTGTTGAAAATATTGACATAACTTTAATTTGTTTCTATTATTAACGGTATAATGGAGTAAAATTAATCTATTAGGCAAGTTTAGTTAGTAACCTTTGTTACATTGAGTGTATTGAGACGTGTTGATTTAGAAGTTTGTGCAACTAGGTTTAGAGACTAGTTTATTTACCATTTAAATTCAGGTTTAAATAGTTTAAAATGTATAAGAAACAAGATATTTAAAAACTTCTGCTATAGGTATTCTATAGCAGAAGTCTTTAAAAGAAAAAGGGGGGTACTATGTATGGGGAAATTAGGCGATAATAGCCTCTTTTGTTTTGGTATTTCGCTTGCTAAAAGCAATAACAGGTATATCTACTCTGGTTTTTATTTCTTTTACCAAATCTTTACGAAATGGATTATCTAATCTAAATTCATGCTTACGTTCTAACATGGCTAGCATGCTGGCATTTTCACTATTTATAACGCTTATAATACCCGATTTTATTTTATCGGAAGCTATGGTTTTAAACGTTATATCTTCATAAGAGACCTGTTCCAAAAGCATATTTTTAAATTGTTCCATTCTTTCTCTAGCAGTTGTAGTATCTGTATGATAAATATGTACTATCTCTATAAGAGCTTCAAATGGACGAACAATTTCTATAAGTTTTTTTATAGGAATAATGTCTTGTTGTTCGAAATCCGTAGCATAAACAATAGTAGAAATACAGGTGTAATCTATACCGTTCGGAATCATCATAACCGGGAAATTAACACGATCTAATAATTCGTTAGCTATATTGCTTGCGAAAAATCCGCGGTGGCTATGGTCATCTTTCATACCTAAAATAACAAGGTCTGGAGATAATTTTTTAGCCGTATCAATAATGGCATCTTCTACTGAAGTGTTTTCTACAGCATGAATTTTTATTGGTGTTTCTCTAAATTCATTTTTAAGGTGTGTTTCGCAGAATTTCTTAACAATATCTTTTTTTTCTTCCTTCATTCGATGCTGTAATTTTTCAACAGGTTGAATAACAGAAAGATGAATGGGAGGGAAATCGTAAACGTGTAAAACGTGTAAATCGGCTTTCATTATGTAGCTAAAACGATAAGCATATTTTAATGCAGAAGCATCGTTTTTAGTACAATCTGTGGCGTATAGAATAGTTTTCATAATCTTGGGTTTTTAACATCTTAAAGTTATTGATTTTCATTGCTTTAAAAAATGATATTTATCATGTTATCTAAAAGTGAGGTACATGTATATCTATAGATGTGTTAGTTTATTTCTTATAAAAACACGTTGAATATGAAAGTGAAAATAAAAAATCGATTTATTTTTAAAAACTGATATTTGTCATGTTTTACTACGGGTTTAGACAGTAATTTAGCGGTATAATTGTACGTTCTTTAAAAATCAGTAGTCATAAATTTTATAACGTATTTAGACTACTATGGATTGCTAGATGAGTTTTGTTTTCTTAATACTTAATAACGTTCAATAAGGTGTATTAGGTTTTAGTGAGAGTTAATAAATGTAATCAAGCAGTTCAAAAAAAATGAAATAGGAGTTTTAAAATCCTGTTTCTTAGTAAAGTTATAGTTGGTTAGTTCGCATTATCTCAGTAATGTGTAAAAAGGGGAGTGTTTGTTTAAAACGTTCCCTTTTTTTTGTGCATAATTTAGAGATGAAAGCGAAATAAACTGATAGATATCATTTTTTATTTGATGCTAAATACTTACATTTAAGCATAAATCTTTTAGTATGAGAAGAGTTTTACTGCCCACCGATTTTTCTGATAACGCATGGAGCGCTTCTCTTTATGCGCTTAATTTTTTTGAACAAGAAATCTGTACCTTTTATTTTCTAAATTCGGTAGCGCTTACGCGGAATATGCTATCCAACCTTTCAGATAGATTAATAAAAGAAATGTCTGCTGTAGCAATTCAAGAACTTTTAGATTTAAAGGAATTGGCAGAAACTAGCGCCCCCAACCCAAAGCATACATTTGAAACTATTTTAAGTACCCAAGATTTATATAAAGCCGTTGGCTATGCTTGTGAAACCCATGATATAGATTTGGTGGTTATGGGAACAAAAGGAGCAACGGGCGCAAAAGAGTTTTTCTTCGGAAGTAAAACAGTAAACGTAATAATGTCTATTAAAGCATGCCCTGTATTATTGATACCAGAAGAGTTCGATTTTGTTCCGCCTAAGCAAATTGCTTTCCCTACAGATTACAATCGGTTTTATAACCTAAAAGAGATAAAGCCTTTAAAAAGCCTAGTCGATTTGTATCAACCTAAAATTAGAATTGTACATATTACTGAAGAAAAAGAGCTGAGTAATATTCAAAGTTTTAATTTAAGAATGTTAAAAATTTATTTTAAAAAATATGATTTCAGTTTACATTGTATGCCTAAATATGCCGAGAAAGCTAAAGAAATTAACGATTTTATAGAAGAACTAGATATCGATGTACTAGCTATGGTGAAATATAAACATAGTTTTATTGAGAAAATAATAAATGAACCTGTGATAAAAGAACTCGGATTTCATTGTAAAATACCGTTTTTGGTTATTCCTGAATAATGACACATTTTATTATTATAAAATATGATTAGAAACCCAATATGCTGTAGGTGATTTCTTGTTATTCCGTGATCGTTTTCAGTTAATATCTATTTTTATTCGTAACAACAAATAAGTTGTTATTTTTGAGGAATGAGAGTCAATAAAACTTCATTTCTTTTTTTCTGGTTTATAGCCTTAAATATTTTTTGTTTTGTGAGCCATAACTTGGTTGCTCAGAATAAAAAAGACAGTACATTATTCTACTATAAATCTATTACCGAACTTAAAGATGTAAACTATATAGGTAAATCTTTCGGCTTTTTTCAAAAGAAAGTAGATCAGCAATTATTGGCTGGTAATAGTATTAAAGCGGCTTATTATTTAGAATTAATAGCACTTGGGCAATTTAAAATGGGATTTCCTTACGAGAGTGAAGTTGCTAGTGTAAAGGCTTTAAAATTATTAGATGCCGTAAAAGATAAAGCTAAATCTAATGATGCCAAAGGACGATTATCTAACCAATTAGGGATGATTTATCGCAGACTAGAAGATTTTGAAAATGCCAGACGTTACTACAACCAAGCTTCAGAATTAAATAAAGAAACAAAAGATAAAATTGCCATTATTACTAATATTGGTAATACCTATGCCGACGAAAATAACTTCAATAAAGCGACACAAACTTTGTTATCTTATTATGATGATGCTACAAGTTTAGAAAACTCTGAAATTAAAGCAACTTATTTTGATAATTTTGGATATTTCAACCTGAAAATAAAAAACAATAGAGCGTTGAAAGAAATGGAAAAGGCTTTAAAATTGAGGCTAGAACTGGGAGACTTATCGGGGCTTTTTTCTAGTTATCGCCATTTATCTTTGTTTTATTCCGATAAGGGAAATAGAACAAAGGCGCGTTATTTTGCAAATAAAGTAAAATCACTTTCCGATAGTATCCAAACACCAGCTTATCAACTCGAAGCTTTGGCTTTAAAACTAAACCTTGAAAATAATTCTGATTTTAAAAAATATATCGATTTAAATAAACAGCTAATAAGCGAAAAACAACTAAGAGAAAATAAGTTTGCTGCCATAAAATATAATTTAAGTAGAAACGAACAATTGCTAGAAGAAAATGAAACTAAACTTTTAGTAAGTGAGTTTGAAAAAGAAAAAGAAATAACCTATAAATGGCTGTACTTAACTCTATGGGTGTTGGTTATTATATTGTCTATTTTAATATTTATAGCATTAAAATCAAAACACAGAGAAGACCGCGTTAGGGAAGTTTATGTTACCGAAAAACGAATTTCTAAAAAAGTGCACGATGAGGTTGCTAATGATGTTTACCAAGTAATGACAAGGCTTCAGTATGAAGAAAGCAGCGAAAAGGAAGAGCTTCTAGATGAGTTAGAACATATTTATAATAAAACTAGAGATATATCACGAGAAAGCGGAACCATTGATTTGGAAACTAATTTTAGTTTTGTTTTAAACGATTTATTATTGGTTTACGAAACGGAAGGTTTGGTTATTATTACCAGAGGTTTAATGGATATAAACTGGGATACTATTTCTGAAATAAAAAAAACAACCATTTATCGGGTGCTGCAAGAGCTTATGACTAACATGAAAAAGCATAGTGAAGCCACTCTTGTATCTATTTCTTTTAAAAAAAATAAAAATATTTTAGAGATAAACTATATGGATAATGGGGTGGGAGCCGAGTTAAATAGACTTGGTGGTCTTGAGAATGTGGAAACCCGTATTCATGCATTAAAAGGAACCGTTATCTTTAGCACCAAAATAGGTAATGGGTTTAAAGTTAACGCACGGATATAGTATGTTTCATAAAGTTTTAATTTCGGATGATCTGGGGATTATAAACCAAGGGGTTTCTACAATTTTGAAAAATTTGAATATAGAAAATGTTTCTAAAGTTCAATATTGCGATGAAGCTTATTTAAAAATAAAAAAAGCAAAATTAGATAACCAACCCTTCGATTTACTTATCACAGATTTATCTTTTATAGGCGACCATAGAGAGCAAAAATTAAAATCTGGTGAAGATTTGATAACATTGGTTAGAAAAAAACATCCAGAATTAAATGTTATAGCTTACTCTGTAGACGATAGATTGCAACAAGTTAGACGCTTAGTGGCTTTAGGTATTAACGCTTATGTTTGTAAAGGGCGTAATGGTGTTAGCGAGCTGTCTCAAGCGGTACAAAGTGTGTACGAAGGTAAGCAGTATTTTTCACCCAAAATAGCCAAGGCTTTAGACAATAAATCTAATTTAGAGATAGATATTTTTGATGTTGAATTACTCCGTAATATCTCAATAGGTAAATCTCAAGAAGAAATAAGTGCTATTTTTAAAGAAAAAGGAGCTTCGGCATCTAGTTTAAGCTCTATTGAAAAAAGATTGAACAAACTTAAAATTCAATTAAACTCGAAAAACACCATACATTTAATAGCCATAGCTAAAGATTTAGGATTAATTTAAAAAAAAAAACAGGGCTTTTACGGAAACCCGTAAAGATTAACCCTACAGTAGTAGTATTTTTGTAATAGCTATTAATAAAGCTGTAGGGAGCTTTTAAACTCTGTGTTGTTAGGGCACAGAGTTTTTTTTAAAATTAATAAAATTTTGTCTCCGTTAAAGCGCCTTTCCTTTTTATGAATGAGGTCCTTCTTTTTTGCTTATTTGTTATATTCGTAAACCACAACTAGACCAAAACACCATGTTAAAACCATTTCTGTTATTATCTATTATATTTTCATTACTAGGGAATGCTCAAAACCCAATAACGAAAGCACAAGGTGTATCCGATCCTCACATTCGGGTGTTTAATGATACTATTTATTTGTATAGTGGACACGATTCAAATCCGACAGATAAAATATGGGATATGAAAGATTGGCGGGTTTTCTCTTCTACTAATCTATTAGATTGGAAAATGGAACAAGCTATTTCTCCTAAAAATAATTACATGGCCGATAATAGTACCGATTGCTGGGCCAGCGATGCGGCAACTAGAAATGGGAAATATTATTTCTATTTTTCCGATAGAAAGCGCGGTATTGGTGTTATGAGTGCCAATAAACCAACCGGTCCGTTTACAGATGCTTTAGGGAAACCACTGGTTTCTCCAATGCACGATCCCACAATTTTTATTGACGATAATGAGAACAAAACACCATATATTATTTATGGAGATAAATCGGATGCATATTACATTGCGGAACTAAATAGTGATATGATTTCTACTGCTGAAGCACCTAAACTTATTATAATAAATGGTGCGTCTTGGGAGCAAGCTCCAGAATGGATGGATAAAAATTATTTGTTTAAACATAAAGACACTTATTACTTAAGTTGGGGACGCGAGTATGCTACATCCAAAAATATTTACGGACCTTATAAAAGTTCTGGAGCTTTTGGAAAGGGGCATCATCTAGACGAATTTGCACACGGAAGTTTCTTCTGGTGGAAAGGTCAGTTTTATCATATTTGGTGTTATTATATTGAAGATGGCTTTAAATTTAGAGAAACTATTATCTCCTATTGTCATATTACGGATAATGGAGATATTGTTACAGATACTAAGTTTTTAGATGAACATTTTAAAAATGGAGTAGGTCAATATGATGCGTCTTGGAATAAAATTGAAGCCGAATGGTATTATGATAAATCTGAAGGTGTTGAGAAAAAAGGAACTCGAGATGAAGGTTTTTGGTTGTCTAATATTAAAAATGAAGCTTGGGTGAAATTTGCAAATGTGAACTTTTCAAATAAGGCATCAAAAATTAAAGTTACTTTAAAGAACATCCAAGGTAAAGGGCGTATTGAAATACGAGAAAATAGTATTTCGGGTTCTATAATCGGGCAAATTGAATTGGAATCTACCAAAAATGAAGAGCCACAAGAACTTCTTTCAATCATAAAAAAAATGAAAGGTAAAAAGGATATATACCTGAAGTTTTCCGGAAATAAAGCATTTAAAACAGAACTAGATTATTTTAAATTTGAAGAATAAAATAATTGTTTAATCAGAATTGAAATTGCATTTAGTAATCTCCGTTTAAAAATTTAGTTTAAGAAAATATCTTCTTTTAAAACATGATATTATTTAGGTTTTTCACTCTAAAATTCACTTAATTTTAGAGCTTAAAATCATGTGATATTGAAACTTACAAACATAGCAAGCACTGTTTTATTGGTCGTTTTTACGTTGTTTTCTTGTAAAGAAAAAACATCGCAATATGTAGCAGCTTCAGGCAACATAGATAATATTTTTGCATCAACTGCTCAAATTCCAGATAATCATTTTTTAGGAGATCAAAGTTGTAAAGCATGCCATGCTAATCAATTTAATTTATGGCAAGGCTCACATCACGACAAAGCTATGCAAGAGGTTTCAGACTCTAGCATTTTAGGGAACTTTAACAATGTAAAATTTAAAAGCCAAGACGTTACGTCTCATTTTTATAAAAAAGGAACCGATTTTTTTGTTAATACCGAAGGTCCTGAAGGTACTTATCAAGATTATAAAATAGTATACACTTTTGGTGTTACACCTTTACAGCAATACATTGTTCAGTTTCCAAACGGGTATTATCAATGCTTAAGAACGGCTTGGGATACCGAAAAAGGCAATTGGTTCGATTTGTACCCAGACTTTAAAGTTGTCCATTCCGAGTGGTTGCATTGGTCTAGAGGCGGATTAAATTGGAACAATATGTGTTCCGATTGTCATTCCACAAATGTTAGAAAAAAATACGATTTCGAGTCGCATAGTTATGATACTAAATACGCCATAATTAACGTGAGTTGCGAAGCCTGCCATGGGCCAGGTAAAACCCATGTGGAGCAAGTTAATTTAAAAGGAAAAGACTATAAGTTTAGGGGAGATTTAAAAATGTCGGTTGGAACTGCTCCAAAAGATTTAGTAGATCAATGTGCACGATGCCATATGCGGAGAGAACAGGTATCCGAACATTTTAATTTTGAAGGCACAATGCTCGATCATTACTTTCCTGAATTAATTAATACCAGAACCTATCATCCAGATGGTCAAATTTTAGATGAAGATTATGTTTACGGTTCCTTTGTACAGAGTAAAATGTATCATAGCGGTGTAACCTGTATTAATTGTCATGATGCACATTCATTAGAGCTTAAGTTTGAAGGCAATAATCTATGTGCACAATGCCATGTTCCGGAAACTTACAACACGCCTAGCCACCATTTTCATTCAAATAATTCCGAAGGAGCAAAATGCATTAATTGCCACATGACGGGTAAATATTATATGGGAAATGATTTTAGAAGAGATCATAGTTTTAGAATTCCAAGACCAGATTTAAGCTTAAAATACGGAACACCTAATGCTTGCGTACAATGCCATGCCGATAAAGATAATGCTTGGGCTTGGCAGGAGTTTAAAAAACAATATGGCGAGCCCGATTATAAACATTTCTCAGAACTTCTTGCTCCTGGTTTAGTCGGTACAGAAAATGGGTTAAATAATTTACTAGAATTAGCCAAAGACACCTTGTATCCAGATATTGCAAGAGCTTCTGCTGTTAGTGGTTTAAATAATTATTTCGATGCAAATA
This sequence comes from Algibacter sp. L3A6, assembly GCF_009796825.1. Lineage (GTDB taxonomy): Bacteria > Bacteroidota > Bacteroidia > Flavobacteriales > Flavobacteriaceae > Algibacter. Next base: position 4,533,891 of record NZ_CP047030.1, on the reverse strand, counting down.
CCGTCGATAATTTAATTAGTTTTTTAGATGATAAATCGGCACTTGTAAGAGGTGCGTCTTTAGATGTTTTAGGGGCAGTAGATTCTAAAGATTATGTAAATTATTTGCTGCCAATGCTTAAAGATGATAAGCGCTCGGTAAGAGTTAAGGCCTTTTATACCTTAGGTTTTTTAGATGAAATTCAAATACCCGAAGAATACAAAGCGGTATATAAAAAAGTTAGAAAAGAATTTGATACTAAATTAAGTAGCACAGCAGATTTTGTAGGAGGAAGAATAAAAAGAGCAGATTACAACTTGCAAAAAGGTGATTTACAAGCCGCTATTCGAGGTTATGAAAGTGCTTTAGAAATTGACAATATAAATAACATTGTGCGAACCAATTTGGCTAATTTGTATTATAGAAATAACGATTTTCTAAAAGCTGAAGTGGCTTATAAAAAAATTATAGAATTAGAACCTGATTATGCAGTAACGTATTATTCGTATGCCTTGCTATTGGCCGAATTAAATAGAGTAGACGATGCTATAATACAAATGGATTTAGCGATAAAACATGGTCCGGAAAACATTAGGTTTTATTATAATTTAAGTTTACTCTACGATAAAGTGAATAATTTAGAACAAGCTGAAAAAATAGCGGCACAAGGTTTAAAATTAGATACTAACAATGAGAGTTTGCTCTACGTACTAGCTTATATTTATAACAAAGGAAATCAAAGAAATAAGGCAATAAATATTGCTTCTAAATTGGTGCAATTATTTCCAAATAACACACAATATGCAGGTTTCTATAATCAATTAAATAGAGCTAATTAGCCTTGTTTAGGGAGTTAAGGTGTTTTTGTTATTTTTTGATAAATTGAAATTAATTGTTAACTTTTTATTTGTTGTTGTTTTGTAATGTTTTAAAAATAAGGGTGTTGAAAAATTTCGCCGAAAAGTTTATGATAATTATCATCTTTTAGGTTTTTGTTTTTGAAGACATTTAGTACGTCTTATATCAATTTAAATCTTCCAGAAAAACATGAATTCTCAAACATTACAGAAGCCTCGAAAAACATATTCTAGAGACGAAGCTTTACAAGCAGCACGTAATTATTTTAAAGGTGATGAATTGGCCGCTAGTGTGTGGTTAAATAAATATGCTTTAAAAGATTCGGCTAATAATATTTACGAGAGCACTCCAGATGAAATGCATCAAAGAATAGCTTCAGAAATAGCACGAATTGAAAAAAAATATGCCAATCCAATTTCAGAACCTGAGATATTTGAAGTCATTAAAAACTTTAAATATATTGTGCCACAGGGAAGCCCGATGGCAGGAATTGGAAACCCTTTTCAAATAGCATCTTTATCGAATTGTTTTGTTATAGGAAATAATGGGGAATCCGATTCTTATGGAGGCATCATGAAAATAGACCAAGAGCAAGTACAATTAATGAAACGTAGAGGTGGCGTTGGTCACGATCTGTCTCATATTCGTCCTAAAGGTTCTCCTGTAAAAAATTCAGCATTAACCTCGACTGGTATTGTGCCGTTTATGGAGCGTTATTCCAACTCAACTAGAGAAGTAGCTCAAGATGGTCGCCGAGGTGCATTAATGTTATCTGTGTCCATCAATCACCCGGATACCGAAGCCTTTATTGATGCCAAATTGGAGCAAGGTAAAGTAACAGGTGCTAATGTTTCGGTTAGAATTGATGATGCTTTTATGAAAGCCGTAAAAACCAATAGTAGCTACACGCAAAACTATCCTGTAAATAGTAAAAAACCACTTTATACTAAAACGGTAGAAGCTCATCGAATTTGGAAGAAAATTGTACATAATGCATGGAAATCGGCAGAACCAGGGATTTTGTTTTGGGATACTATTATTAGTGAGTCTGTACCAGATTGCTATGCCGATTTAGGATACAAAACCGTCTCTACAAACCCATGTGGAGAAATTCCTTTATGTCCGTATGATTCTTGCAGGTTATTGGCGATTAATTTGTTTTCTTATGTTGAAAAACCGTTTACAAAACAAGCTGAATTCAATTTTAAGTTATTTAAAAAACATATCGTTATTGCACAAAGAATGATGGATGATATTATTGATTTAGAGTTAGAAAAAATTGATAAAATTTTAGCTAAAATCGATTCAGATCCAGAGCAAGAAGATGTAAAAGCTATAGAAAGAAACCTTTGGATAAATATTAAGCAAAAAGCTAAGGAAGGTAGAAGAACTGGTATTGGCATAACAGCAGAAGGAGATATGTTAGCCGCTTTAGGTATTCGTTATGGAAGTGAAGCGGGCAATACATTTTCCACGGAAGTGCATAAAACATTATGCATTGAAACCTACCGAGCTTCGGTTACATTGGCAAAAGAACGAGGAGCTTTTTCCCTTTTTGAAGCAGACCGAGAAAAAGAGAATCCTTTTATTTTGCGTTTAAAAGAAGCAGATGGCCAATTGTATTATGAAATGTTAGAGTATGGACGTCGAAATATTGCTTTGCTAACCATTGCTCCAACAGGTACAACGAGTTTAATGACGCAAACATCCTCTGGCATAGAACCTGTTTTTATGCCTGTTTATAAACGAAGAAAAAAAGTAAACCCAAATGATAAAGATGCTCGTGTAGATTTTGTGGATGAAGTAGGAGATTCTTGGGAAGAATATATCGTTTTTCACCATCGTTTTAAACAATGGATGGAGATTAATAATATAGATTCTTCAAAACATTTTACACAACAAGAACTCGATAAATTAGTAAAACAATCGCCTTATTATAAAGCAACATCCAACGATATTGATTGGAAAAGTAAAGTCGCTATGCAAGGGGCCATTCAAAAATGGGTAGATCATTCAATAAGTGTTACGGTTAATTTACCAAATAATGTTAGTGAAGATTTGGTGGGCGAGTTGTATTTAAAAGCTTGGGAAGTAGGTTGTAAAGGTGTAACTGTTTATCGCGATGGTTCTCGAGCAGGCGTTTTAGTGGCAACTGATGCTAAAAAAGAAGAACAAGCTGTAAACGATAATTTTTCAAAAAAACGACCTTTGAGTTTAGAAGCCGATGTGGTTCGTTTTCAGAATCAAAAAGAAAAATGGATTGCTTTTGTGGGCTTGGTAGATGGCAGACCTTATGAGGTTTTTACAGGGTTAACCGATGATGAAGATGGTATTATAATTCCGCGTTGGGTGGATAAAGGTTTTATTATTAAGAATAGAAATGATGATGGATCTTCACGTTACGATTTTCAATATAAAAATAAACGAGGCTATAAAACAACCATAGAAGGCTTGTCTCATAAGTTTAATCCAGAGTTTTGGAACTACGCTAAACTTATTTCTGGAACCTTGAGACATGGCATGCCTATAGATAAAACGGTAGAGTTGATACAAAGTTTACAGTTAGATTCAGAATCTATTAACACCTGGAAAAACGGTGTGCAACGCGCATTAAAACGCTATGTGAAAGATGGTACTAAGGCTAAAGGACAAACCTGTGAGAATTGTAATTCCAACGAATTAATATATCAAGAAGGTTGTTTAATTTGTCAGGATTGCGGATCTTCTAAGTGCGGTTAATCTAAAATAATAAGTAAAAAAAAGTGATAGCTAGAGTGTTTTATTTCTCTTTGTTATCGCTTTTTTTATTTTATGTATAGTTGTATTAAATCATTTAAAAAAAGATTAATTTTATAATAGCGTATTATTTAAAATTTACTAAATTAAACTAGTGACTAACTTGGCATAAGAGTGTCTAAAAATACGTTATAATCTAAATATAAAAATGAAAATACGAGAATGGATTTTATTGCTTGTTGTTCTAAAAATAGGAAGCGATGCTTACGGGCAATCTTTAAGTAATGAAAAAATAAAAAGTCAAATCGAATTCTATAAAAATGATATTCGAGGAACTTATAAAAGTATCCAATGGTTTTGTGACGATGGGACTATGCGAGCCGCAAAAGATCCTTGTCCGGACGATATAGGTGGCGTGCAGCATGCTACTTATAAAAATGAGGTTGTTGCTTTAGGTAAAAGTAATGCTGTTTTTTTAGGACAAATTTTGGCTTATACCGATAAAACTGATTTTTGGGATGCTTCAAAAAATCATTCACGCTTAAAACAATTTCAACTTGGTAAATATTTAGCGCGTACAGATGATGGTTGGGTTAACCAAAAAGGCCAATTTTATCGTGGTGCTATACAAATTGAAGATGAAGAAGTTTGGGGAGTAAGATTTTACAAATGGCTACTTACAAAAGATGATGTGCTTGTAAAAGATTATTACTTAGTGTTGCAATCGTTAAAAGATGTACCACATCAAGGCGATGATGATTTATCGCAATTAATGAGAGCGCAATCTAAAGTGCTTTCCGATCAATTTGGAAAATTTATGGATTTACGAGTTAAAATCCACAGTAATCCTGAGCCTATAGATATTGAAAAGACATTTGCTTTTAAAAAAGAAAATAGCTTAAAATTAACAACCGAACTTAATAAAAAGATAGACGAGTTGGTTTTAACTATGGAAAAATTTCATAAGCCAGTAAGTTTAGATGGATTGATGAAGCTTGTTAATAAACTGCGAGCAGAATCTAACTTAAAAAAATCTATAAAAGCATTTGTAACTACACATAATAAAACCTCTGATGCAGCTGAACTTACTAAAGAAACGGCTAAAGTATTATTAGATATTCGTAAACATGTTGTTATCGAAAAAGGTGGTGCACACAGGTTGTTACTTTTAGATATTGCTAATAAACTAGAGGCTGTTGTTTTTAAAACATCGGCAGAATGGCATCCAAAAACAGTTGGAGAACAGTTAGAGAAAGTACATGCTTTAGCTATGGCTGCTGCAGGAACAGGCGCTATTGAATTATGGGAGTGGGAACAAGTGGCTCCGCGCTTACAACCAAGTTTATCTGTGAAATCTACTCTAGGCGACCTTACTAAAAAGTTAGAAACAGCACGTGGTGTTGTAGAATGGAGTTCGGCAATGGTAAAAGCAAACTATCAAGATATAGTAAATGTATATACAGGTTTTGAGCCAAAGGCATATAGTTTTATAGACGATCGTATACGCTCGTCTGTGGCATTGCAATTGGGGCAAACGGTTGGAGATTTGGGGGTGTTTATCGCAAATCAATCTTCGTTATCTAATAAAGTAATGAATTTATCAAACCAAAGTAGTGTACGTGGTTTAAATCCTGGCTACGCTTTTGGCGAGTTAGTTGTTGTAAATGGTAATCCGGATGATGTAGAAGTATCTAGCGATAAAATTTACATTTTTGAACGTGCTCCGGCCGATTTAAAACCGGTTGCAGGTATTGCAACGGTTGCCGAAGGTAATTTGGTTTCGCATGTACAATTATTAGCTAGAAATTTAGGAATTCCAAATGCAGCCTTATCCGATGAGAATTTGAAAGCTTTAATGGCTTTTAATGGTAAAAAAGTGTTTTATGCTGTATCGAACAAAGGCACCGTGATTTTAAAAGAAGCCACTAAAATGACTACTGAAGAAAAGGAATTATTTGCTAAAAAAGTGCGTAAAGAAGATAAAATAGAAGTACCTGTAGAGGAGATTCGTTTAGATCAAACCAAAATATTAAATCTGCGTGAGGTTGATGCATCAGATTCTGGGAAGTTATGCGGACCAAAAGCAGCCAATCTTGGGCAATTAAAATCAATGTTTGAAGATAATGTTGTAGAAGGTTTTGTAATTCCGTTTGGTATTTTTAGAACACACATGAATCAGGTTATGCCTAATCAAGGTAAAACATATTGGGAGTTTTTAAATGCAATGTTTGCTGAGGCTGAAGTAAAAAGATCTCAAAATATTTCTGAAATAGAGGTAGAGAATTTTCAATTAAAACAATTAGAAATTCTACGTGCAGCTATTAAAATTATGCCACTTAAAACTGATTTTACAGACGATATTTCTAAATCGTTCCAATCTATTTTAGGCAAACCTATCGGAAGCGTTCCTGTGTTTTTGCGCAGTGATACTAACATGGAAGATTTAAAAGATTTTACAGGCGCAGGACTTAACCTTACCATTTTTAACGCTGTTGAAAAAGAGAAAATTCTACAAGGTATTAAAGATGTTTGGGCATCACCTTATGTAGAGCGTAGCTTTAAATGGAGACAGAAATATTTACTAAATCCAGAAAACGTATTTCCTTCTATTTTAGTTATTCCATCGGTAGATGTGGATTACTCTGGGGTGTTGATTACAAAAGGAATTTCTTCTGGTAATGAAGACGATTTAACCATTGCTTTTAGTCGTGGTGCAGGTGGTGCCGTAGATGGGCAATCTGCCGAAACACATAATATAGGTGTAGATGGTAAAGCGCAATTACTGTCGCCTGCTCGAGAAGCTTTATATAACACATTGCCGATAACAGGTGGTACAGGTAAAGAGGTTGCTACTTTTGAAAAACCAATTTTAAACGCTCAAAATATTTTAGAAATAAGCGAATTATCAAAAACAATTAGAAAAACTTTAGCGAAGAAAACAAAATCGGACTACAAGGGTACGTATGATGTGGAGCTTGGCTTTAAAGATAATAAACTTTGGTTATTTCAAATTCGTCCATTTGTAGAAAACAAAAAAGCATTAGGATCAGATTACTTAAAAAGTATTACGCCTATTGTTAATATTCAAAAAGAAATTTCACTGAACACACCATTATAAAATCATGATTAAAACATTTAAATTATTAGCAATAGCCTTATGTTGTATGGCTTTTACTATTCCGGTAAACAATACTATCTATCCTATAGATGGGTATCAGTATTCTGGAATAAAGCGGTTAAAACATTTACAGCTATCTATTTCGGGCGATTTACCAGATGCGAAATTGCCATTGGGTGCTTATAAAAGTATTAATGATATTAAGTTGAATTTGCTCACTAAATCTCAATATAATACAGGAGATATTTTAAAGGAAAACCCTGCATTCCAAAAAAAGATAGATGCATTATTTCCTAGGTTAGATAAAAGTTATTCTGTTGCAATTTTAGATATTTCTAAACCAGATAGTTTACGATATGCACAACAAAACGAGACTAGAGGTTATCAACCAGGTAGTGTTGGTAAATTGGTTGTTGTTACTGCGTTATTCGATCAATTAGCTAAAATTTATCCTAATGATTACAGCAAGCGCGTGGCGTTATTAAAAACTAAAATAGTAAAAGGAGGCAATTGGGTGTTAACAGATGAGCATACCATTCCTGTTTTTAATATTGAAACTAATAAATTGGTAAAGCGCCAAGCGGTAGCTAGCGATGTGTTTTCTCTTTTTGAGTGGGCAGATCATGCCTTATCGGTTAGTAATAATGGTGCAGCGAGTGTGGTTTGGCGAGAGGCTTTATTAATGGCTGCATTTGGTGAAAAATATCCAACAATGACGCAGGCAGATGCCGATGCCTATTTTAGCGCAGGTCCTAAAAACGATATTACCGAGCTTGCTATATCTATAGTAAATCAACCTTTAAGAGATTTGGGAATCACTGAAGATGAATGGCGTTTAGGAACATTCTTTACACGCGGAGTAAACCCCTATGTTGGTAGTAAAGGCGGTAGTATTGGTTCGCCATTAGGCTTAATGAAATGGATGTTACAATTAGAACAAGGGAAAATTGTAGATAAGCAATCAAGTTTAGAAATAAAACGTTTAATGTACATGACAGATAGAAGAATACGCTACGCACAAGCACCAGAATTGCGTGATGCTGCAGTATATTTTAAATCTGGAAGTTTATATAAATGTGATAAAGAAAAAGATCAGGCTTGCGGTAAATATAAAGGCAATGTATTTAATTACATGAATTCTGTTGCTATTGTAGAGCATGAAGATGGCTCAAAATATATGGTGTGTTTAATGACTAATGTCTTAGGAAAAAACTCTGCAGGAGATCACTTGGCTTTAGCCAGTAGAATAGATAAGGCCGTAAGAGAATAGAAAAAAAGTCTTTTGGGAATTTAAAATGAATCTCAGGTTATGTATGTAACCTGAGATTTTTTTATACCATTGTGTTAATCGCTTTCTGCGCAAACTCTTGTATGCGTTTATCTTTACTTGTTAGTAAAGGCGTAATAAGTTCGTTGTATGTTGAACTTTCTTTTTTTTCCAATAAGTATAAAACGGCAAGTTTCAGTTTTACATCTTTACCGTTTAGTATATTCTGAAAACATTCCATTTCTGTTAATTTATTCTTGCTAATAGTTTCAATAACTTCTTCCGAAGAGGTATCAAGTATAGTCGCCTCAACAATTGGGATTAACACACTTTTTAAATTAGGATTCAGTAGAATATCTAAAAACTCAATAGCATTAGTTCTTTTATCTTGCTCATCGCTTAAAATACCTTTGTATGCCATGCGTACATCATTTTGAGCGTAGCGTAATTCAAGAAGTTTAAAAATACGTTGTAAGCCGTTTTCTAGCCTACGTTCTAACAATTCAATTAAGCTTTCACGGGCTTTCATTTCTTCATCAGGAATAGTTGCTTTTAGTTTTTTACGACGTAAATAATGCACAATAATTTGGGTGTGCATTGCATTTATCGAGCTATTGTATAGTTTACATTCCTCCAGAATTAATTTGGCGACTTGCTTTTCATTAAAATGTAAATTTTGGTTAGTTTCCTTTAATTTAGAGAGCTGAGCAACACATTCTAATCGTATCGATAAATCTTCCGAATCTTTAAAACTAATCAACATTGTATCCACAGCGTTTTGAGAATTAAAGGCCGAAATAGCTTTTGGAATAAAACGTCTAATAGCAATATCAATATCGTCAATAAATAGCTTTTCTTTTAAAACAAGCAACATAGCGTTTCCGTAGTTAATCAATGCTTTTATAGCGCTTTCGCGGAATGTTTTATCTAGTAATTTATACAATAGGGCATCAACAAAAAATGAATTTATAGTATTTCCAGCAGCAACAATAGCTTCGCCTTGTAACGCCGGGTTATTATTGTTTTCTAAAGCATTTAGAATAGTAGGATATCCTTTTTTATAGTCCGAAAAACCAATTAAATGTAGTAGTTTTATTTCTTCTTTAAGCTGCAATTCTTCCGGTAAGGTCATTATGCTACTTTTCTTGTTTTCTATGCGATCAAAAAGATTGTATTTAACGCGCAAAGAGTAGTTGTCTCTAGATTCTTTTGCTAAGCAAAGCAAGGCCGCATCAGAAATAAAGGTGTCTTTATGGTCTAAATAACTATCAAAAACAATGGCTTCTTCGTTGTCTGCATGCAGTAATAAATACTCTAGTGTTGCCATAACTAGGTTTTCATCTTGAGTGTTTAAAAAGGGGATAACTTCGAGATAAATACTTTTTTCATTTAAGAAAAATAGATTGCGTAATGCTTCAGCTTTAATTTTATTAGAAGAATGATTTAACAATGCAGAAATAGGAGCAACTAAACGCTTGTCATTAATTTCTTTAGCCTTATCGAGCATGAACAAAATTTCGTTGTCTTCACCATTTTTAAATACATTGTGCATGCCTTTTAAAAAAGATTCTTTTGATACCGTTTCTTTTCGTTTTTTATTAGTGACAGGCACTATGGCTTCTAGGTTTTTTTTAAAGGATAAGAAATATTCTTTTCTAACTTTAAATACAAAATAAGTCCATGTAAAGGTGAGTAAAACAATGAGCGTTATAATATACATTGGCGAAACATTGAGCCCTTTTATCAAGAAAATTAAAATACAACCCGCTATACCAGTGGCTATACTATCGACCACTACATCAATAAAAGATTTGGTTCTTTTTTTTAACTGAAAAGGTAGCGGTAAAGCAATGAGTTCTACAGCAGATTTATTTATGGATTGTTTTAAACTAGCATCTGATGATTTTAGCAAAATAACCACCCAAAGTTCTGGAAAAACAAAGAATAACAATCCGCCTAAAAAAATAAGGATTGGTAATAGTAATAAAGAGAATCCAACTCCCCAAACACCCACAATTTTTCTTGTTAAAAATAATTGAAGGAATAGGGACGCCACGTTGAAAGACGATAACCAAAACCCAAAAAATGAGGTAAGCTCATCGCTATCAGTGATGCGTTCGCCAGCAATATAACTAAACTGATAATCTACTAATCTAGCTGTAATAACGCCAACGGCTATAATTGCAGCTAAATAGGTTAAATGTTTTGAACTTAAAATTAGTTTTAACGGGTTTTCTTCGGAAACAGAAATACGTTTTTTCTGTTTAAAAGTGTTTAATACTGACACTTTTATTTTCCAAATTTTATTTAATAACGGGAAGCAGAGCATTAAGAAAACTGCCGCTACAAAGATGAGGTTTTCATTACCTATAAAAGGAGCAAGTATCGTGGTAAGATATCCTCCGAAAATACCACCAGTAATAGCACCTGCACCTATAAAACCGAATAAACGTTTAGCCTCTCGAACATTAAAAACAAGATTAGCTAATACCCAAAATTGAGAAGTTGCTAATACGGCATAAATGGCTACTCCGGTATAAAAAGCATATAAAACCCAGCCTTTTATTAAATTAAGATGTAAAAGCGATCCTAGAATAGCAAGGCTAATAATGCTAAAAATTAAGGTGAATTTAATAATGTTATTTAGCGGAAAACGCTCGGTTGCTTTAGAGTAAAAATAAGAACTAATTACGGCTGTAACAGCAACTAGTAAATACGCAAAAGGAAGGTTTTCTGCACCTAATTCCGAAATGAAAAGCGCACTAACTGCTGGTTTAATAATTAAAAGTGTGGCAATTATTAAAAATATATAGCCCTGCATAAGTAGGGCTATTTTTAATTCTCCATCTCGAATATCAAATATTTTTTTTAAAGCTGTTTTTATCATTTAAGTAAGCTATTCCGGATGTTTTATTTTACTATTAAGTTATAAAAAATGATTAAATATTCAGTACTTTTTCAATAGGAACTACTAAGTCTCTAATAATTTGTTCTCCGTTTTCATCATTTATTAAGGCTACTAAAATATAGCGACGACCAGGATCTCCCCAAACTAATATAGAATCTGAATGAAACGTTTTCCATGAGCCCGATTTACGAAACAAACGTGCTCTAGGTGCTATTCTATCTAATGTGTTTACAAATTTATGATGTAAAGCAGGATCTTCTAAAATATCTAGCATTTGTTTAGATCGTTGCGTATTTACAAGTTCACCTTTGTAAAGCATATAGTAAAATCGGCATACCTGAGTTACAGTTGCGGCATGACTTAAGTTTTTTATAGGCTCTCGATTGGTTGCGCCTCCGGCAGCATAGCGTTTCCCTACCCATAAGCCTCCTCCTGTCTCCTCATCATAAAGATTGTATTTGTCACTAGTGAGTACTTTTTCAATTTTATCATAACCCAAACGGTCTATCATTCTTGTGGTTGCCGCGTTGTTAGAGTTACTTATCATCAACTTCATATCGTTTTTAATATCGGCTGTTTCAATAAGCTCCTTTTTTTCTATAGCATCCATTGCTGCTAGTAATACAGCAATTTTTGGTAAGCTTGCAGCATACATCATTTCATTACCGTTTACTCGGGCGAATTTAATGTTATTTTTATCAGATAAATCAACCAGACCGATAGCCATTTTGTTCTGACTAATAAGAGTTTTCCAATCGGAATGTTTACTCATTTCAGAATCTAATTTTTTCTGAAGTGTATTATCTAAAAGAGATCTAAGCGGTTTAGTAGCCGTATTAGCTTTTACAGGCAATTCTTGTGCTTGTGCAAAAGTTAATATTCCCAAAAGGGCGAAATATAATATAAATTTATTTTTCATTTTAGTCTTTAATTAGTCCTAATCCGGCTGCTTTACTTGGATATAAAATACCTTTGTCTAGTTTAAATAATCCTTTAAAAGGATCTGCAATCATATCTAAATGCCCATCAAGGTCTGCAAATTTTATATTTTGTCTAGAAAGCGCAAAGTGCAATCCTGCCGAAATACCTAATCTACATTCGTCTATACAACCTACCATAGCTTCTAAGCCCGCAGATTGAGATACCGAGTTGATGTGCATAGCTTCGCGAATACCACCAACTTTCATCAGTTTTATATTCACCATGTCTACACGTTCATTTTGAGCTAAACGAAACGTGTCTTTTAATGTTTTTACACTTTCGTCTGCCATAACGGGAATACCTGTGTTTTTTGTTACTTGGCCAAGAAGTTCGTCCATACCTTCTTTGGTTGGCTGTTCAAAAATTTCAATACCCACTTTTTTAGTCCCTTCAAAAAACGCAATGGCTTGTTTTACAGTATAACCTTGGTTTCCATCGAAGCGCAATTGCGTACTTGGGAACATATCGCGCAAGCGTATCATTTTTTCTATATCTTCTTCTACGGAAAGTCCGCCTTTAATTTTCAGAATAAAAAAACCTTCTTTTACATAATCTCCGGCAATGCGCAACGTGTCTTCAATAGGTAAAATACCTAAAGTGATACTTGTTGGGATGCTATGGCGATAACCTCCTAAAAATTGATATAAAGGTGTATCGATTTTTCTAGCAACTAAATCTAGTAAAGCCATGTCTACCATAGCTAAGGCCGATGATTTTCGTTTTAGAAGTGGTTTTAAATCATGCAGAATCTCGGTACTCATAAAGCTGTTTTTTCCTTTTAGAAAAGGAATAATAATATCTTTAATGTCTTGCTCAACTTCTTGAGGAGATTCTCCAGTAACCACAGCGTCTGGTGCCGCACAACCATAACCAATAGCTAGTGTATCTGTTTCAATTTTAAGAATGAAATTTACAGCTTTCGATATGGTTTCGTAAGCGATAGTATAAGGCTCTGAAAGCTTTAAATCTAGACGCTCGTATGATACATTGGTTATTTTCATTATAGTTTAGAATCTAACAATTCTACTAGTTCATCCGTGCCATGTGCTAAAACATCAAATGCAGGTAAACCTGTTTGTTTAGTAATTGCTTGGCATGCAGGTGTAATTTCTTCAGCCGTCATACCTTCATGGTTTACAGTAATAGCCAATACTTTTACACCAGAAATAGTTTCGATTGCTTGAATTTGTTTTTTTAATGTATGCAATTTATAGCCAGGAAAACCATCGTATTCCTTACGCGTAGGTGCATGTTGTAAGATAACATAATTTGGACGTCCAGCAGCCAGAATTTCGAAACCACCAGGATAAGCAGGGTTCATTAAACTACCTTGTCCTTCGATTACAATAACGTCTGGTTTTTCGTTTTTGTAAGCGCTAACAACGGCGTGTTCTATTTCACCCGAAACAAAATCGTTAATACAACTATCCATAATCATGCTGTATTTAGCACCTTGCATCCAAGCAGTTTGCCCAGTACCAATCATTTCTGCACTGCGGCTTGCTTTACGTAAACCTTGCACGATTAACCATGCTGTGGTACGTTTGCCAATAGCAGAATCTGTCCCTAAAACAGCAAGTTTTAAACAGTCTACTTTTTCAATATCTCCAGAGAAAAAATGCAGTGTATCACGATCTGGCGTTTTGCGTACATCACGAATGCGGCTACCTTTTTCTTTTGCTATTTTTACAAGCTCTTCATCGTTTGTTAAAAAATCGTGTAAACCACTATCTACGTTCCAGCCTAAGGTAAGTGCTTGTTTTATGGTAGCTTTAGCTTCTTGCGGTAATCGTCCTCCATCGGGAGCTAGGCCTATAACCAAGGTTTTAGGTAAAGCACCAGAGTTTTTTAATTCTTTAATAGCAGAAGTTAAATCTTTAAAAATTATAATACCATTCTTTTTTCCGTCTAATGTTTTTCCAGCATCTTGACCTTCATATTTGCTATCAATAACGCCAACAACTTCGTAGCGTTCTGTAAAACGTACTAAGCCGTGAGCCGTTTTGCCATTAGGTGTATTAAATGCGCCTTCACAATATACAAGTGCGCGTCCGTCTATTTTCTTTTTCATCTTTAATTTAGTTTTTAAAATATGCTTAATTAAGCGTATTTATTAGTTTTTTGCTGTTAAGACTGCCACAAAGCGGTCTGGTTCAAAATTTAGTTTTTCATCGAGTTCTAGCAATCCAATAAGTCCTGCGGTTGAGGCAGGTAATATTTTTAACCCTTCTTTTTTTAGAAGAAAAGTTGCCATCTCTTTCATTTTCTTGTCACTTACGTTAAAAGCATCTCCTTCAGATTCTTTTAATGCAAATAAAGCTTCATCGCCATCAAAACTATGCCAATTTATAAGCGGTTCATTATAAATAGTTTCTTTTATAGCCTTGGGGTCTAAATCTTCACAAGAGCTTAATCCTTTTTTAAAAGAACTCACAATTGGGTTTTTATGTGAGGATGAGGCTGCTATCATTTTTGGTATACGCGATGTTTTACCACGCTTGTAAAGCGTAACAAAACCTCTATATATTCCAGCAAATAAAGTGCCGTTAGAAACTGGTGCAGCGCAATATTTTGGGGCATCACCTAGATCTTCCACGATTTCGTAAGCTATTTGTGCATAAGCCGTAATTTGTAAGGGTGTATTGGCTCCGCCTGGGTTGGCATCATACCAGCCGTACTCAAAAGCATAATCTGTGCTAGATTTTACAACATCTTCATAGCTGCCTTCCAACTTTATAATTTCCGCGTTAAGCATTTCCATTTCCTTAATACGCTCGGTATGGTAACTTTCAGGAATAAACACTTTACATTTTAAGCCCGCTAAATTTGCTGCCAATGCTACCGCCACACCATAATTACCGCAGGTTGCTAAAGAAATAGTATCGTAATCGCGACGCAAAGCATCATACACCTGTGCAAAGGCAATACGGTCTTTTTGCGTGCCTGTTGGGTTATCTCCTTCATATTTAATGTATAGTTGGCGAATATCGAATTCGCGCTCTAAAGCTTTCGCTCTATTTAATCCGGTATCTCCAACTTCAATATTTATAATATCTTCAAAATATTCCAACCTATCGATTAGTGATTTGGTTTTGTTTTTTACAAAATCACTTAGTTTTCTGGTTTCCGAAGAGACCTTTATCTCCGCATTTTTTACGCCATCTCTTAATAACATAGCATTGTTAGATTTATTAATTGCGTATCTAATTTATACACAAAAAGAATATAAAGGGCAATTTTTTAGATAAATTTTTATTAAATTTTTTAGTGCTTTTTTATGATAAAAAAGCTGAGTATTTGAAGCTGGTTTTTACGCATGAAATGTTGGCTAATGCATCAGGTTTAACAGCTGTTATTGATTTTTATATCACCAAATATTTTATGTTTTTTCGCTAAAACATTTAAAATTGAAACCATAAAATCTGGTTTTTGTTTTTGTAACATCTGGCAATAACTGTTTCTATAGATGCAAATTATAGAGCCAGGCGCATCATTTGTTTCATAGAATGATTGATTTGTAATATAGGATAGGCTTTTCTGTACGTAGCTTTGAATATGAATTTTCAATTTAGGGTTGAATTCAATTTATTTATTATGAATGAAAACTAAATAGTAAAAACTTAACAATAATATAAGAAGGTAAATTATGAAATTTTTTATTGATACAGCAAACTTAAGTGATATTGCAGAAGCTCAAGTTTTGGGTGTTTTAGATGGCGTAACAACAAACCCATCATTAATGGCAAAAGAAGGTATTACCGGAAGCGATGCGATTTTGGGACATTATAAAAAAATATGCGAATTAGTTGAAGGCGATGTAAGTGCAGAAGTGATTTCTACCGATTACGAAGGTATGATAAAAGAGGGTGAAGCTCTAGCAGCATTGCATCCACAAATTGTAGTAAAACTGCCTATGATTGCTAATGGCGTAAAAGCTTGTAAATATTTTACGGATAAAGGAATTAGAACGAACGTAACGTTGGTTTTTTCGGCAGGGCAGGCTTTGTTAGCAGCTAAAGCGGGAGCGACTTATGTTTCGCCTTTTTTAGGCCGTTTAGATGATATTTCTACAGATGGTTTAAACCTAATTAGCGAAATAAGGTTAATTTATGATAATTATGGTTTTGAAACACAAATTTTAGCGGCATCTATTAGAAATACTATGCATGTTATTAACTGTGCAAAAATTGGCTCTGATGTTATGACGGGGCCACTATTATCAATCACAGGTTTATTAAAGCACCCTTTAACTGATAGTGGTTTGGCTAAATTTTTAGAAGACTATAAGAAAGGTAATGGGTAGGATGTAATAAAAATAATATTTACTTTTAAAGAGTAAATAAAAACTAAATTAGATTTCGGAGTATTTGATTTAATTCTCCGAAATTTAAACCAAAACCAATTAACCAACCAAAACTAAATCTAATGAGAATTTTTACAGTACTCTGTTTTTTAATTACCCAGTTAACTTTTTCGCAATATAAAGATGTAAAAGTAGAAGGCACATTAAAAAAATGGCAAAAAATAACACTAAGTTTTACTGGAGACTCTTTTAGTGAGAGCCAAGAAGATAATCCGTTTTTAAACTACAGACTTAACGTTGTTTTTAAAAGTAAAAACAAAACGTATTCCGTTCCTGGATTTTATTCTACAGATGGTAATGCTTCTGAAACAAGTGCGAAAGATGGTAAGGTTTGGCAAGTTCGATTTACTCCAGATGAAGTTGGCACATGGACTTACGAGGTATCTTTTAGAAAAGGAAACAATATAGCTATAGATGATAATAAAGAGGCCGGAGAATCGGTTGCTTTTGATGGTGTAAAAGGTGATTTTGAAATTACTAAACCAGATGAGCAAGTAAAAGGAAGATTGCAATATACAGGCGATAGATATTTGCACTATGCAGAAAATAATACACCATTTTTAAAAGGAGGAACGGATAGTCCTGAAAACTTTTTAGGATATTATGAGTTCGATCAAACACCTGATAAACACCGATACCAACCACATTTTAAAGATTGGGAAAATGGAGATCCAACATGGCAAAATGGAAAAGGGAAAAAAATTATTGGTGCATTAAATTATCTAGCATCAAAAGGCATGAACTCTGTTTATTTTTTAACCATGAATGTGCAAGGCGATGGAAAAGATGTTTGGCCATGGACAGACGAGAATGAGCGTTACCGCTTTGATTGTAGTAAGCTAGACCAATGGGAAATTGTTTTCGATCACATGGATAAGTTAGGTTTAATGCTACATATTGTAACTCAGGAAACAGAAAACGAGTTGTTAATGGATATTGGTGAACTTGGAGTACAAAGAAAACTATATTACAGAGAATTAATAGCAAGATTTTCGCATCATTTAGCAATAACATGGAATTTAGGAGAAGAAAATGGTCCTGTACATTGGTCGCCAAAAGGTCAAAATGATAGCGATAGAAAAGCTATGGCTAAGTACATTAAAACCCATGATCCTTATAAGAGTTTAGTGGTTTTGCACACGCACTCTCAGCCAAAAGAACAAGATTTATTTTTAAATCCGTTATTAGGCTATCCGTTTTTAGATGGGCCTTCGTTGCAAACACACGAACCTGATTTAGTACATAACATTACAAAAAAATGGATAGACCAATCTCAAGAAAATGGAAGAAATTGGGTTGTAAATCAAGATGAAATTGGCCCTGCCGATACTGGAGCAAAACCAGATAAGGACGATCCTAATCATGATGATATTAGACACAAAGTGTTATGGGGGAATTTAATGGCTGGTGGTGCTGGTGTAGAGTGGTATTTTGGATATAAATTTGACCACAACGATTTAAAATGTGAAGATTGGCGCTCTAGAGATGCCGTTTGGAATCAAACTAGATATGCTTTAGAGTTTTTTCAGAAGTATTTACCTTTTACAGAAATGCAATCGGCCGATGGTTTAACTGATAATCCAGACGATTTTGTTTTTGCTAAAAATGATGATACCTATGCTATTTATTTACCAGAAGTGAAAGAAACAAAAATTAACTTATTTGGTTCTAAAAATACGTTTTCAGTAAAATGGTATAATCCAAGAACAGGCGAAGCCCTGCAAAATGGAACAATAGAAAAAATACAAGCCGGACAAAAAGTGGATATTGGTTTTCCTCCAAATAAAGAAAAAGATTGGGTGGCTTTATTAACCTTAAAAAGTAAAAAGAAAAAAGGAACTTCGGAAACTAAAAAAGAAGTAGTAACCTTAAATGCTTTAACGGATTTTGAGATAGAAACAGATAATAACAACGCGGTATATTATAAAGATAAGTCCAATAACGTTTTAGCTATAAACGCTGCAGATAAAGACCAACGCTCTAAATTTGCTTATGCTAGAACTAGATTTAGCGGATTATCTGGATTGTACAACTTGACGTTGATTTCTATGGCCGAGAACGATGGGGAATCGGAATACGTTATTTTAAAGAATGGTGAGGTTGTGAGTAATATAACAAACTCGGAAACCGATAAAATATTTAATATTGAACGTCACGAAATGGGCCAGTTTTTTATTGCAGAAAATGATATTATCCAAATAACATCTAAAGCGGTAACTAATAAAAAAATACCAGAAAATGGGGGAACCGCATGGTCTAGAGGACGATGGAGTCAACTTGTTTTAGTTCCGGATGGTTTGGTAACACCTGAGATGCTACAAGCAGAAATACCTTTTATAGAAAAAGAAGGTGTATTAGAAATTGAGGCTGAGGACTTTCATTATAATTCAAAAAACGGAACAAATAGAGAATGGATTGTTAAAAATGCTAAAGAGAAAACAGACCAAAGTAAAACAGCAAGTTCTCATAAATATATTGAGGCATTTCCGGATACTCGGGTTACTCATGACGATGTTTTAATTAAAGGAGAAAACTTTTTCCCGCTGCCTGGTGTTGGCGGTATGGTTTCATATAAAATAAAAATAAATACATCTGGGCGTTATTATGTTTGGGCAAGCGTTTATTCTAGTGGAGCAGAAGATAATGGCGTACATGTTGGGGTAAATAACACTTGGCCAGAAAGCGGAGCGCGTATGCAATGGTGCAAAGGTAAAGATAAATGGACCTGGTCATCGGCGCAGCGTGCAACAGATAATCATTGTGGTACGCCAAAAACTATATTTTTAGATTTAGAAAAAGGAGAATCGATTTTATCGTTCTCTATGCGCGAAGATGGTTTAAAAATGGATCGAATTATTCTAACAAATGATGTTAACTTTAGTCCTAAATAAATTGTAATAATATGCAGCTAAAAAGATGCACTAATCTTTTAATGTTTTTAAGCTTTCTGTTAACCCTGAATTTTTGGGGACAAACACCTATTCAAGATTTTAATTTTGTTAATATCAGGGAAGGTATTTCTAAAGTAGGTATATATTCCATAACCCAAGATCATCATGGGTTTATGTGGATTTGTACTAACGGATCGGGTTTATATAAGTTTGATGGTATTGATTATACATCATACAAATTTAAAGTTGAAGATTCTACCTCATTGCGGAGTAATCTTGTTTTTTCATCTTATTTAGATAAAAAAAATAGGTTATGGGTAGGTACGGAAGATGGTTTAAATCTCTACAATAGGGATTTAGATCAGTTTGAAAAAATACCGGTTGGTAATACCGATGAGATTGGTATTTCAGTATTAAGTATTAAAGAAGATCATCATGGCAATCTTTTAATAGGGACAAGAGGTTTAGGTTTGTTTCTCATGAATTTAGAAACTCGAGAAGTCGTAAGGGTGATTGATACAGATAGATATCCTGCTATAAATGCTATAGAAATTTGCAATAAAACAGTGTTTTTAGGAACAAGTGTAGGGCTTCGTGTATTGGATTATTCTAATAATAAAATTAGAAAACCACATAATAATAGCAACGCCAATTTTAATCTACCTATACAAACATTAAAACGGAGTAATAATAATAATAATAATAATAATTTATGGGCGGGAACTTACGGAAACGGTGTTATTAAGTATCTATTAGAAGACGATACCATTACTGAATATTCAAATTTTGAAATAAGTAATAAGCGCATACTTGCAATGATTCAGTTGCCAGATAATTCCATATTAATTGGCTCTGAGAATGATGGACTTTTTCATATTAATTCTAATGGAGAACTTATAAAGCGATACTTGTATCATAAAAGAGATGAAAATAGCATTCTTTCAAACTCTATTTGGTCTTTATTTCTAGATAAGGAAGAGCGCATTTGGCTTGGCTACTATAACAGCGGTGTTGCTGTAAGCGATAAACTTTTTGATAAATTTGGTAATATAGAAAGTTTAACAAGCAATGTAAACTCTTTGCAAACAGGTTCTGTAACCGGTATTGTTGAAGATAGTAAAGATAAACTTTGGGTTTCTACAGATGGTGGAGGCATTGATGTTATAGATATTAAAAATTCAAAATTTAATCATATAAATCTTTCTAATACCGAGCATTATACGGGGTTAACTAGTAATTATATTCAAACTGTTTTTATTGATAGTAAAGAAAATGTTTGGGCAGGAAGCTGGGATAATGGTTTTTATGTGCTTAAAAAAGACAAAAATAAGTTTGAAAATATTAATGTAGAAAACGCTCAAGGCAATCTAATTTCAAATGCTATTTTATCTATAACAGAAGATCAAGATGGAATAATTTGGATAGGCTCTTTTTACTCCGGTATCTACACTTATAACACGGAAACAGATGTGCTTAAAAATTATAATTCTGGCGCATTTGAAAGTATTTCAACAACCGATGTTAGAAAAATTTTAGTCGATAAAGATAATACCATTTGGTTTGGAACTACCGCTGGGCTTTTCAAAATAACTAAAAGTAAAAATGATGAATTGGAACTTGCTTCCCTAGAAAAACAGATGTCGCAGGCGCCAAATAATCAAAAAAGTGCCAATCATATTTTATCATTATATCAATGTTCTAACCAATATATTTGGATAGGCACACGTGGCGCAGGGCTCTGTAGATACAACAAGCAAACCAACGAATTTAAATGGTATAATAAAATCACAGGCTTGCAAGAAGAAAATGTAACTGGCATTATTGAAGATAATGCTGGCGATATTTGGGTAACTGGTAATTCTGGTATTTCAAAATTAAATATTGAAACGAATGAGGTAACAAGCTACTCGTCTAACGATGGCTTATTGTCCGATGATTTTAATTTCAACGCGACTTTAAAAGATGAAGATGGTGTTCTTTATTTTGGTAATTACAAAGGCATAGATTATTTCAATCCAGAAAAATTAGAGGTAAACTCAAGCGTGCCTTCTTTATTTTTAACAGGATTAAAAATTTTCAATAAAGATGTAGTTCCAAATCAGGAAAATAGCCCACTCACTAAGGTTATTACCGAAACGGAAAGATTAGAGTTTAATTACGAGCAAACGGTATTTACTATAGAATATACCGGAATTAATTACACAAGACCAGAAAAAAATCAATATGCTTATTATTTAGAAGGCTTCGAGGAATCTTGGAATTATGTGGGCGATTTGCAAAGTGCGACCTATACAAATCTAGATTATGGTGAGTATACGTTTAAACTAAAAGCCGCGAATAATGATGGAGTTTGGAATGAAACACCGCTAACACTTAAAATAACTATGTTACCACCTTGGTGGAAAACAAATGTTGCCATGGTGTGTTACATTGCTTTATTTTTTATGGGAGTATATCTTTTAAATAGAATGACTCAAAGTAGAATAAAAGAGAAGGAAGCTATTAAAAACGAACGTATTCAGCGTGCACAAGAAGATCAGTTAAATGAGAAGAAAATTCAGTTTTTCACCAATATTTCTCACGAGTTTAGAACACCACTTACTTTAATAATTAACCCACTACAAGACATTTTGAGAGACACAGGTTTGAGTCTTCCGTTTACGGTTAAAGATAAACTAGATGTTATTTATCGAAATACCGATAGGCTTTATAGAATGATTAACGAGCTTATGGATTTTAGAAAGTTAGAACTCGATAAAGTGAATATTAGAGCTTCAGAATTCAACCTGGTAAGTTTAACAAAAGATGTGGTTGCTTTTTTTAAAGAAGAAGCGTCTAACCGAAATATTTATCTTTCTATGGATTCCGATGTGCCCGATTTACCAATTTGGGCAGATGCGAGTATGTTGGAGAAAATTATTTTTAATATTCTGTCTAACGCTATAAAAGTTACGCCAGATGGTGGTGCTATTAATGCAGATATTTTATCGACAGACGATTTGGTTTTATTCCCTTTAATAGATGAAAAAGAACCACGTAAGGCATTAGAAATCAGAATATCGGATACAGGTCCAGGATTAGAAAAAGATCAAATAAATAAAATTTTTGAACGTTTTTATCAAATTGAAAATCTCAACAAAGGATATTACGGTAGCACAGGTATAGGCTTAGAGGTTGTGCAAAGTTTTATTAAACTGCATAAAGGTAAAGTTGAAGTGGAAAGTGAAGTCGGTAAGGGTACCACATTCAGAATTCTACTTCCTGCTGGAAATACACATTTTACAAAAGAAGAACTTGCACCTCAGGTGGTTTCAGAAAGTGCGAAAAAGGAAAAATTTATATTAAATTCTGCTGTAGAGGCAACAGAAACCGATAGCGATGCGGCAAGTGGCACTAAATCTAGTACATTACTTATTGTAGAAGATAGTGTGGAGCTGAGAAAATATTTAAAAAGTGAATTAAAAAATAATTACAAAATATTGGTTGCAAAAAATGGAAAAGAAGGCTTGAAAATTGCAAAACAATCTATACCAGATATTATTCTAACCGATGTTATTATGCCAGAAATGGATGGGTTTGAGTTTTGTAAACAAATAAAGACGGATATAAAAACGAGTCATATTCCGTTATTAATGCTAACGGCTAAAACCAGAATAGACGACCGTATGGAAGGTATTGGTTTTGGTGCCGATGCGTATATGGTAAAACCGTTTGATATGCGTTTACTAAAATTACGTTTAGCGCAATTAATAACGAGTAGAAAGTTAATATTCGATAAATATTTTGGAGATATTAGTGGTAAGGAGCAAGCCGGAACTACATCTATTGATAAAGAGTTTATACAAAAAGTACTGAGCTACATAAGTGAAAACATGAGTGATTCCGATTTAAGTGTTGAGGTTTTGGCATCGCAATTAAATTTAAGTAGAAGTCAGCTTTATCGCAAAATAAAATCGCTTACAGGCCAAACGGTAAATGAGTTTTTAAGAAAAATACGTATACAGAAGGCTAAACAAATTCTTGAAACCGGAAATTCTAATATTAGCGAAGTATGCTATAAAGTAGGGTTTTCTTCACCTTCATATTTTACAAAATGTTTTAAGGCCCACTTCGGAATTCTACCTACCGAGGTTAAGGTAAAAGATGATGAGGTGTAAATAGATTATAACTTCAAAATAAAGAAGAAAAACACATAAAAGCAGCTTGTAAAAGCATAGTTTTTATGTGTTTTTTTATGCATTATAATCTGTGTTAAACGTATTCAATCTTAATATTTCTAGCTGCCTTATTTTACGTATATCAATATTTTAACATCAAGGCTGTTTTTGTAATAGATGTTGCATTTTTTGTGTCAAATGTTGTAAAACATGGGTTTATAGAGGTAATCGCAACAAAATTCTCATTGTTTGCTTAATGCGTTCTATCAAAAAAGCGATTCGTCAAGTATATTTGATTTCATAATTATTGAATATCAAAATGAAACATCGCAAAACCCTATTAAAACTTTTAGCAGAAATTTTACTGGTCTGTTTTATGCTTTTAATTTTGGTTATGATATTCAGTTTCTTTTAAACGCAAATTATATATGCTAATAACTAAACTTAACATATTGAACATTAAATATTATAACATAGCTTTTGTTGTAGTATTTACATACGTCTTGAATTCATGCAACTCCAATAAAAAAGAGGTTGCTTTTCAATTTCAAGATGAATCGCTTTCTACAGAAGCACGTGTTAACGATTTAGTATCGCGTTTAAGTTTAAAAGAAAAAATATCTCAATTAAGATATGATGCTCCAGCAATAGAACGGTTAGGTATTCCTGAATACAATTGGTGGAACGAGTGTTTACATGGTGTCGCTAGAGCAGGAGAAGCAACTGTTTTTCCTCAAGCTATAGGTATGGGGGCAACATGGAATCCAGATTTAATATTTGAAATGGGAACAGCAGTTTCAGATGAAGCCAGAGCTAAACATCACCAGTTTATACAAGAGGGTAAAAGACGCATGGGGCAAGGTTTAACATTTTGGACACCCAACATCAATATTTTTAGAGATCCGCGTTGGGGTAGAGGTCAAGAAACTTATGGTGAAGATCCGTTTTTAACCAGTAAAATTGGTGTTAATTACATTAATGCCTTACAGGGCGATGATGATAAATACTTGAAAGTAGTTGCTACAGCTAAGCATTTTGCTGTACACAGCGGTCCGGAGAAATCGAGACACCAAGATAACTACCAAACGAATAATAAAGATTTATACGAAACGTATTTGCCAGCATTTAAGGCAGCCGTTAAGGAAGCGAATGTCTATTCCGTAATGTGTGCGTATAATAGATATAGAGATGTGCCATGCTGTGGTAGCGATATGCTATTACAAAAAATTCTTCGCGACGACTGGGGTTTCAATGGTTATGTAGTATCCGATTGTTGGGCGATAAACGATTTTTGGCAAGCCGAACATCATGGCGTTGTAGAAACACCAGCAGAAGCGGCAGCTATGGCGTTAAATAACGGCACAGATTTAAATTGCGGAAATGTTTACGACCCTAGTCTTAGCGATGCTGTTTTAAGAGAACTTGTAGATGAGGTAGCTATCGATGTTGCAGTAAAAAAACTGTTTTTAGCACGTTTTAAATTAGGTATGTTTGATGCTCCAGAACATGTAAAATGGGCAAACATTCCTTATGATGTTGTAGCTAGCGATGCACATTTTGCGTTATCGGAAAAAGTGGCTAAGGAATCTATGGTGTTGCTTAAGAATGAAAAGGAAACATTACCACTTAGTAAAAATTTAAAATCCATTGCTATAATTGGTCCTAATGCAAATTCTACACAAGCTCTATTAGGTAATTATCACGGTACACCAAACCAGTTTATTACTCCTTTAAAAGCTATAAAAGCAAAATTGCCTAATACTGAAATACATTATGCTTTGGGTAGTGATATTGCTTCGGGATGGTCCACTTTAACACCTATTCCTAATTCGGAACTAAAAAGCGAAGGCCGAGCAGGTTTAAAAGGAGAGTACTTTAGTAATAACATTTTTAAAGGTGAGCCTGAGTTTACAAGGGTAGATAGTATTATCAATTTTGTTTGGACGCCAAAACGTCCTATTAACGATTTGAAATCAGATAATTTTTCAGTCCGATGGACAGGAGCATTAATACCAACCCAAAGTGGTGCTTACAGAATAGGTTTAAAGGCAAGTAGTTTTGCTAAATTGTTTGTAAACGATTCGCTATACTTCGAGTTTAGTTCAGAATACGAGCCAAAAACGAAATATTTCGATACGGTTCTAGAAAAAGGAAAAGCATATAATATTAAAATAGAGTATAACAATGCATTGTCCGATCCGCAAGCACATTTACTTTGGGCCAAATTAGATGAAGATTTAACTATACCAGCAATAGAGGCGGTAAAAAAAGCCGATGTTGCCATCTTATTTTTAGGGCTTTCACCAGAAATTGAAGGCGAAGAAATGGAAGTGGAATTGGAGGGGTTTGATAAAGGAGATCGCTCTGAAATTTCATTACCTAAAAACCAAATTGAATTAATGAAAAAGGTGTACGCTACCGGTAAACCAACCATTGTTGTTTTAATGAATGGAAGCGCTCTTGCTGTAAATTGGGCAGCCGAAAATGTTCCTGCAATTTTAGAGGCTTGGTATCCAGGTGAATTTGGAGGAAAAGCTATTGCCGATGTGTTGTTTGGTGATTATAATCCTGGAGGAAAACTTCCAGTAACCTTTTATAAATCGGTAACAGATTTACCAGATTTTAAAGATTATAACATGGAGAATAGAACGTATAAATATTTTAAAGGAGATCCTTTATTTCCTTTTGGTCACGGACTAAGTTATTCAAATTTCGAATATTCAAACCTAAAAATAGCAGATCAAGTAACGCTTAAAGATGCTATTAATGTTTCAGTAGAAATAAAAAACACAAGTAAAGTAGCTGGTGATGATGTGGTTCAAATTTATTTAACACATTTAGATAAACATGAGCAAAACGCGATTAGAACTTTGGTAAGTTTCGATAGAGTGCATCTGGCTGCTGAAGAGACTAAAATTTTAAATTATAAAATCGATGCTGAACAGTATGCCTGGGTTAATTCCGAAGGAAAAAAAATACTAGAGCCAGGGAATGTATTGCTAAGTGTAGGAGGTAAACAACCCGGTTTTAAAGGTGTTGCCGATACGAGTTCTACATCTGTTTTAAAAAAAAGAGTATTATTAACAAACTAAATAAATAACTAATTAATTAACTTAAACTATTTAATATGATGAAGTTTAAACTTTTGGGTATGTTGCTTGCTATGTTCTGCATGCAAAATGCCTTTTCACAAGCAAAAACCATAAGCGGTACAGTTTCAGATACTGGAGGTATGCCTTTACCTGGTGTTTCTGTAATTGTTTTGGGTACCACAAATGGAGCATCTACAGATTTCGATGGTAATTTTTCTTTGAAAAACGTAAATATAGGAGATCAAATTACAGTAAGTTACGTTGGTATGGCTACTAAAACGCTAACTGTAGGTAATCAAAATACATTAAAAATAACCTTAGAAGAATCTCTAGAAGCACTAGAAGCTATTGTTGTAGTTGGTTACGGAAAGCAGAGTAGAGCCACGGTAACAGGAGCAGTTTCTACTGTAGATGCTGAAGAAATGTCGGCTTTACCAGTAACTAATGCAGAGTCTGCACTTCAGGGTCGTGCACCAGGAATTACTGTTGTAAACGGTGGTGTTCCAGGTTCTAGTCCAGTAGTTTTGATTAGAGGTTTAGGTACGTTTGGTAACAACTCGCCATTGTATGTTATAGATGGTGTTATTGTTGGTAATTTATCTGGAATAAGCCCTAACGATATCGAGAATGTATCTATTCTGAAAGATGCGTCTACTACTGCTATTTATGGAGCACGTGGTTCTAATGGTGTGGTTTTGGTAACAACTAAAAAAGGAAAAAGTGGTAAAAGCCAATTATCATTCAATACCTATACCGGTTTTCAGCAAAATACAAAACGCTACAACACCATGAATACCATTGAGTATTTGCAACATGCAGGTAATTTAGGAGTTTTTCCAAACAGACCATTATCTACGTATAAAATAAATACAAACTATCAAGATGAGATATTTAGAACAGGAATGATGCAAAATCATAGTTTAAACTATTCTGCGGGAACCGATAAAAGTTCTCAATATTTTTCTGCTGAATATTTAAAACAGGAAGGTATTATTGTTAATACAGGCTTTGAGCGTTATTCTTTTAGGGCAAACAGCTCTGTTAACATCGGTAAGTTAAAAGTAGGTGAGTCTATGGCACTTTCTTTTGGAAAACAAAACCCAGAATTATCGGGTGGTGGACGTTCTTTAATTACTCATGCTATTAAAGCGGCTCCGTATTTACCTGTTTATAACTCTAATAACGATGGTGGTTTTCAAGGGCCTTCTTCATCTGCAGATGGACAAGATGCTGAAAACCCAGTACGTATTCAAACACACCCTACAAGCATTAACAAAACGTTAAGTGTTATCGGTAACTTATATGCCAATTTAGAGATTATTGAAGGTTTAAATTATAAAACACAAGTAGGTTTAGATTATTTTACGTTTGATGGAAACACATTTACGCCATCATTTAGTGATGATAGTGTTGACGGTAGTAGTACACATGCTCAAAACTATGCCGAGTATGGTAGAAGTCATACTCAAGGGCAAACTTTAATTTTTACAAACAGTTTAAGTTACAGTACAACTATTGCTGAAAAGCATAATTTAGAATTATTAGCACTTGCTGAAAAAACAGAGAACAAGAGTACAAATTTTGGAGGAAGTGCAAGAAACTTAATTACAAACGAGTTAGTTCAATTTGGTGCCACAACGCCATCTATTGGAAGTGGTTCTAGTGAAACCAATAGATTAGGTTATTTAGGACGGGTTAATTATAACTTTGAAGATAAATATATTTTATCTGCTTCTATTAGAAGAGATGCTTCTTCAAGATTTGGTGCAAACAATCGTTGGGGAACATTTCCATCGGCTTCTTTAGGTTGGAATATTGCTAAAGAAAACTTTTTAGACGATTCTAATGTTAGTAATTTAAAACTTAGAGCCAGTTACGGTGTAGTTGGTAACGATAATATTGGAGACTATTTATACAGTGCCACGTTAACGGGGAATTTTGAGTACCCATTAGGCGATGGTAATGGAGCAGGTGTAACTGCAAATGGTGGCGCAAATCCGGATTTAAAATGGGAGGAAACTACCATGTTTAATGTTGGTTTAGATTTTGGTTTAAATAATGGGCAGTTTACTGCAAGTTTAGAGTATTATAGAAACCAAAGTGACGATTTATTATTAAGCTTACCAGCACCATTATCTAATGGTATTAATGCCGGAAACATTACAGCAAACGTTGGTTCGGTAGAAACTAGTGGTGTAGAGTTAGCTTTAGGATTTAATGATTATGAAGGAGATTTTACATGGTCGGCGAATTTAAATTTAGGAACCAGTGGAAACGAAGTTTTAAGTTTAGGAAGCTTAGATGCTTTTGAAGGTGCAGCCATGAAAGATGGTAAAGGAAACATTTCTAGAACTACAGTTGGCGAATCGTTATTTCATTTTTATGGTTTAGTAAGCGATGGTATTTACCAAACTCCAGAAGAGGTAGCAGCGGTATTTACATCAAACCCAGGGCAAACTACAGTACAACCTGGAGATGTTAGATATAAAGATTTAAATGGAGATGGAGACATTACTTCTGAAGATCGCGATATTTTGGCAAACCCTTATCCAGACTTTACTTATGGATTAAACTTAAGTGCTAATTATAAAAACTTCGATTTAAATTTATACATCACAGGTATAGAAGGTGTTGATATTTATAACACTAACAAATACGATTTAGAAGCTGGTGCCAATAGATTATTTAATGGAAGTAAAGTATTACTAGATAGTTGGACACCAACTAATCCATCTACAACACAACCAAGAGTGCCAGGAGCACCACAAAATCATAGTGTTTCAGATAGATATATTGAAGACGGATCGTTTACAAGGTTAAAGAACATTAGCTTAGGTTATACGTTTACCGACGGTGTATTCGAAAATTATTTTTCAAAGTTGAGATTATATGTAAGTGCCCAAAACTTAATCACCTTAACGGATTACAGCGGATTAGATCCAGAAATAGGACAAGGAAATCAAGAATTTGGAATAGACCGTGGACTTTATCCACAACCTAAATCTGTTATTTTAGGACTTCAAGTATCATTTTAATAAAAAAGAAATAAATTATGAAAACATATAAATTAATACTTACAGCACTGTTCGGGATATTTATAGTGAATTCTTGTTCAGAGAGCGAGTTCGAATTAGCGAACCCTAATCAACTGTCTCCCGAAACCTTCTTTGCTACAGAAGCCCAAGTAGAATCTGCAGTAAATGCGGCTTATGCTAACCTACAAACCATTTCATTATATGGTAGATTAATTTGGTATATGATGGATAATATGTCTCATGAGCAATCTCCTAACGGACAGCAAGAGGCCGATAAAATTACATTTTACGATTTCTCGTTCGATTCCACTAATGGGCAAATTGCAGAATATTGGGACAGTTGTTTTAGAGGCATAAACAAAGCAAATTTTGTTATAGGTAATGAAGCTACTATAAATAAGATTCCGGAAAACGAATTATCGACTGCTACTAAGGCTAAATTTATGGCAGAAGCTAAGTTTTTAAGAGCGCAATATTACTGGTTATTAGTAAATAGATTTGGTAATGTGCCTTTAAGAAATGGTGATTTTACACAACCAGAAGGAAAACCATTGAGTCCAAAAGCGGATGTAATGAATCAAATTATTGAAGATTTAACTTTTGCATCAGCAAACTTATTACCAAAATCTCAAGAAGAAACTGGTCGTGCTACAAAAGGAGCTGCGCAAGCATTTTTAGGAAAAGCATTATTATATCAAAAAGAATATGAACTTGCTTTAAATTCTTTCAAGAAAATGTCTGGATACGATTTAGAACCTGATTATTTCGATAATTTTAAAGAAGAAACAGAAAATGGTATAGAGTCTGTTTGGGAAATTCAATACGATTTATCTTTAGGAACAGGAGATAAATGGTCTAGTCTTGTTGCTGGTTTTGGTAAAAACCATGCAACTTATAGAGGTCAAGATTATGGTGTGTTAGATTGGTTTAACGTATACCCATCAGATGATTTAGTTGCCGAATTTGAAACTGGAGATAACAGAATTGAAGGTAGTTTTTACTTTGTTGGTGATACATACAACAATGGCGCTAATACTTTTGTAGAAGGAGATTTTGCTGAGAATAGTGGAGATATTCGCCCTATTGCTTGGAAAAAATATCAAAATTATTACAAGCAAGTTAGTGAGGTGCAGGAATCTGGAATTAACCCGAAAGTAATTCGTTACTCAGATGTGTTATTAATGATGGCCGAATGTGAAAATGAAAGACCAGGCGGTTCTCAAGCAACTGCTGTTGGGTATATTAATGAAGTTAGAGCACGTGCAGATTTAGATCCTTTATCTACTTCGCTTTCTAAACCGGCTGTGTTCGATGCTATTGTGCACGAGCGTAAAGTAGAGTTAAGTGGAGAGCAAGTACGTTTTGATGATATGATTCGTTGGGGCATCGCAGCTACAGAGTTAGCAGGCACTAATTTTCAAGCTGGTAAACATGAGCTTTGGCCAATACCAGATAAAGAAATTGCAACAAATCCAAACGTTACAGTGGCAGACCAAAATCCAGGGTATTAAAAATAGTTTAGAATTAGTTTAGTGATAGTTTTTTTAAGTTGGATAAAAGCAGCACAATTACATTGTGCTGCTTTTTAACTTTAGAAAAACGTTTGTAAAATAATGATGTTTTAGAATTTTATTATTAACCATTAAATATTAACAAATGGAAATCAAGCATTTAAAAATACATGTAGTAAGTGTAATTTGCTTTGTAATACTTATTAGTTGTTCCAATGAGAAAGCACAGGTAAAATCTATAGATGGTAAAATTTTTTCTTCAGTTGAGGTTTCAAAATCAGGAATAGATTTTAAAAATATACTTAGTGAAACAGATAAGTTAAACTACTTTACTTATGCTTACATGTATATGGGAGCAGGTGTTTCTGCTGGAGATATTAATAATGATGGTTTAATAGATTTGTTTTTTACAGGCAACCAAGCAGAGAATAAATTGTACTTAAACAAAGGTGGTTTAAACTTTGAAGATATTACAACTAAAGCAGGCGTTTCTGGAGATCAAAGGTGGTATACAGGCACAACTATGGTAGATATTAATAACGATGGGTTTTTAGATATTTATTGTTCCGTAAGCGGGAAGTTTGAACCTAGAAATAATCAATTATTCATCAATAATCATGATGGTACATTTACCGAAAGTGCAACTGCTTATGGATTGGACGATGCTAGCCATAGTATACAAGCAACATTTTTCGATTATGATAAAGATGGAGATCTGGATGTGTATGTAGCTAATTATCCGCCAACAAAATTTGGTTCGCCAACCTTTGTATATCAACAGAATATGCGAAATGTAAAAGCTATTGAATCCGATCATTTATATAGAAATGATGATAACACGTTTACCGATGTATCGGAAGAAGCAGGTATTAAAAATTTCGGATTAACATTAAGTGCTACAGTTGGCGATTTAAACAACGATTCTTGGCCAGATATTTATGTGTCTAACGATTTTGATTCACCAGATTTAATGTTTCTAAATCAAAAAGATGGTACGTTTAGCGAGGTTATAAAACAAGCGACATCGCACACAGCGTTTTATGGTATGGGTGCCGATATTTCGGATTTTAATAACGACGGAAATCTCGATATTTTTCAAGCAGATATGGATGCGGAAGATAATAAAAGGCAAAAAGCAAACATGTCTAGCATGAATCCGCAGTTGTTCACCAATATTGAAAATGCGGGATTTCAAACCCAATACATGCAAAACTGTATGCAAGTTAATTCGGGAGTTTACCCGAATGGAATACCTCATTTTTCAAATATTTCAAGATTAGCAGGAGTATCTTCTACAGATTGGAGTTGGGGACCACTGTTTGCTGATTTTGATAACGATGGGTTCAAAGATTTATACATTTCTAACGGTTCACGAAGAGAGATTCATAATAATGATTTTTTCAATAATTTAGAAGAACTTAAGGTTGCAAACGATTCTGTCCTTTATTTAGTTGAACAAATTCCTTCAGAGAAATTAGATAATTACATGTATCAAAACAAAGGTGATTTCAATTTTAAACGTGTTAATAAAGATTGGGGTATTGAGTTCGAAGGCTTCTCTAACGGGGTAATTTATGCAGATTTAGATAATGATGGCGATTTAGAAATTGTGACAAATAATATTGACGACTATGCTTCTGTTTTTGAAAACAAAAGCTCAGAAATCAATAATTATTTAATGGTTTCATTTAAAGGAAAAAAAGCAAATGCTTTCGGATTGGGAGCGCGCGTTTATATTACAACGGTCAATAAAACTCAAATGCAAGAGCTTACGCTTACTCGGGGCTTTGAATCTTCCGTAGCACCAATATTACATTTTGGATTAGGCAAACAAATGGATATAGAAGTCCTAAAAGTGGTTTGGCCCGATGGAAAAATTCAGCAATTAAAAAATCTAAAAGCAAATCAAGAATTAGTATTGAGTTATACTGATGCCATAGTTGAAGTAAAGAATAACATAGAAACGGATAGCTATCAAAAAATATTTTCTAAAGCCTCAGAAAGTCCTTTTCCAAAACATAAACACGTTGAAAATAATTTTGACGATTTTGAACATCAAGTTTTAATGCCTCACAAAATGTCGGCTTTTGGCCCTGCTTTGGCTGTAGGTGATTTAAATGGAGACGGTTTGGACGATTATTTTATTGGAGGATCTCACGAAAATTCTGGAGCTATGTATTTTCAGAATAAAGAAGGTGGTTTTGAACAGCAATCTATAAAGGCATTGCTAGAAGATAAAAGCTATGAAGATATTAGCGCACTCATTTTTGATGCAGACAAAGATAATGATAACGATTTGTATATAGTAAGTGGCGGTTATGAGTTTGCTACGCAACCAAAATTACTACAAGATAGATTGTATATTAATGATGGAGCTGGAAACTTTATACGAGCAAAACCTGAAGTTTTACCTGAGTTTTTGGTAAGTGGATCTAAAGTCTATAATGCGGATTTTGATAAAGATGGAAAGGACGATTTATTGGTTTTAGGTAGACAAATGCCGGGTAAATATCCAATGCCAGTTTCTTCTTATGTATTAAGAAATGTTGGAGAAAAAGGCACTCCGAAATTTAATTTATTTGAAGAAAGTTACTCCAAAGTATTCGAAAATATAGGAATGGCTACAAGCGCTGTTATCACTGATTTTAATAACGATTCTTGGCCAGATGTTATTTTGGTAGGCGAGTGGATGCCTATAAAGGTTTATAAAAATATAAAAACTGGTTTTGAAGACGTATCGGAAACCATGGGGTTAAGTAAAGATACTACAGGTTGGTGGTGGAGTATTGAAGCGGGAGATTTTGATAACGATGGTGATATAGATTATATTCTCGGCAACAATGGCTTAAATTATAAATATAAAGCTACAGAAAACGAAACCTTTGATATTTTTGTAAACGATTTTGATAATAACCACAAAACCGATATTGTTTTAAGCTACTTCAATAAAGGCAAGCAATACCCAGTTCGTGGTAGGTCGTGTTCATCTCAACAAATACCTGGTATTAAAAGTAAATTTAAAAATTACGAAACTTTTTCTCAAGCCACTTTGGTAGATGTTTACACCAAAAAAGCGCTAGAATCTTCGTTGCATTACAGCGTGCAATCTTTCGCTAGCATATATTTAGAAAATAAAAACAATCATTTTGTTACGCACCAATTGCCTATAGAGGCTCAGATGTCTAGTATCAATAAAATTATAGTTGAAGATTTTGATAAAGACACGCATTTAGATGCCCTTTTAGTAGGGAACTTATATGTGTCTGAAGTTGAAACACCACGAAATGATGCTAGTTACGGATTGCTTTTAAAGGGAAATGGACAAGGTGAGTTCAATGCTGTACCCGCTAATCAGTCTGGCTTTTTTGTTACTGGAGATTCAAAGGATATGCAAAGCATAGCAGTAAAAAATGAAACCTATATTTTGATTGTTAAAAATAACGATTCGTTAGATGTTGTAAAAGTGAGGTAAAACGTTGGTTTCACTGTAAAAAGCAACAATTTTATCATTCATCGCTACATTTATTATACTCAAAAAGGTGGCTAAAGAATAAATTTGAGTATCAAAAATATGGATTCAATTAAAAAAATATTTCAGGTTACTTTTTTATAGTTGAAAACATATCGATAACTAAATAAACTAATTAAAACAATTATGAAAACAACTAAAATTTTAAGTTTTTTATGTTTAAGTCTGGCGTTTTGGTCATGTTCTGATGACGATGCGGTTATAGAACTAACACAACCACAATTTACGGTAACTGCTCCAGAAGGAGAGTCTGGCTTTTTTACATTCGAAAATACAACACCAAATAAAGAAGAGTTTTATAGCTTTTGGGAATTTGAAGTTGGAGGTTCTAAAGTAATCGATCAAAATGGCCCGTTAGTATATGAGTATAAAAGCTCAGGTTCTAAAACAGTAAAATTAACTATGGTAAGTGCTTTAACAAACTTACATACAAGTCAAAATATTACGGTAACCTTGCCACCGCCATCAGACATTCGTCATTTAATAAATCCTGAGAATTTGTTAGCTAATGGTTATTTTGGAGAAGGTGAAGGTAATGATTTTACTAATTGGGGTAGAAATAATGGAGCCGATAGAATGACGGAAGAACGCAGCGAACCATTAGTAGGTTCTAGAGCTGTAAAAATTAACAATGATGTTGATGGTAACGAATGGGAAACTCAATTAGTTTCAGATGCATTTCCTACCGTAGATGGTGAAAAATATACTGCCTCTGTTTGGATTAAAGGTTCTCCTGTTTCAATCCGTTTTTCTACAAACCCTGGAGTTGGTGGCGATCAGTATGCTGGTAATTACACAGCAACTTCCGATTGGACTCAATACTCTTGGACCTTTATAGCAAACTCTGCAACAACCTTATTAGCCCTAGATATGGGAAAAACAAAAGGAACATTTATAATAGATGCTGTTGAGGTTGTAAAAGGCGAAGTAGCCTTGCCATTACCTTCTAATGATAGCGAATTATTAAACGGTGATTTAGAAGCAGGTGAAGAAAATGATTTTACCAATTGGAGTCAAAACAATGGTGCAGATAGAATGACTCAAGAAACTGTAGATGTTTTAAGTGGTTCTAGAGCGCTTAGAGTTAATAACGGCGTCGATGGTAACGAATGGGAAGCTCAAATGGTAAGTGATGGTTTTGCAACCGAAAATGGAGCAGACTACACCGTATCATTATGGATTAAAGGCGATGCTGTTTCTGTTAGATATTCTACTAATCCAGGTGCAAATAGTACCGAACAATATGCTGGTGGTTATATCGCATCTGCAGAATGGACAAAATATGCTTGGACATTTACAGCAAATTCAGATACATCTTCCATAGCTTTAGATATGGGGAAAACAAAAGGAACATTTTTAATAGATGCAATTAAAGTTGTTAAGAACTAAATAAAACGAAAAAACTATGAAAAACACATTTAAATATATAATTCGTTTGGTAGTATTATTTATGGCTTTTAGCTGTTCTAATTCTTCAGATGATTCTCCAACATTTGGACCAACCGAACTTCCAGATGCCATACAAGCATCGTTCGATTTCACAATATCACCATCAGATCCAAAAGTGCTTATTTTAAATAATACAACCGAATATTACCTACCATATACCGGAGTTTGGGATTACGGAAATGGCTCTAGCGCTATTGCCGATGGAGCAGGAGTAAAAGAGGTGACTTACGATACTCCAGGAAGATATACTATTAGCCTTACCGTATCTAGTGATGGTATTACAAACACCATTAGTAAAGATATTATTGTAGATGAAATTGGTATTTGTCTTAATGCCGTTTGTGGAAGTGTAAATACAGCGAGTTTAAAAGGTGCTGCAACTACATTTTCGGTAGGTACAATTACAAGATCGCCTTATGTTACGGCAGGAGGTAAGCATATAGAAATTCTAAAGAATGAGTTTAATAACTTGACTTCGGAATATGAAATGAAGATGAATATTATGTATCCATCAGAAGGTAATTATGATTTTTCAGCAGGAGATGCCATTGTAGGTTTCGCTCAAGCAAATGATATGAATGTGCATGGGCACGCTTTAATTTGGCACAATGCAACACCTAGTTGGGTAGAAAATTTTTCTGGAACCGATGCAGAGTTTGAAGCTATGGTAGAAGATTATATTACAACAACTTTAAATCACTATAAAGGAAAGGTACGTTCTTGGGATGTTGTGAATGAAGCTTTTGAAGATGGTACAGGACACCCGTTAAGAAATTCAGTTTTTAGACAAAAAATGGGAGATGATTATATTAAAAAATGTTTTCAGTTTGCTAGAAATGCAGACCCAGATGTAATTCTTTTTTATAACGATTACAACATGGCATCTAGCCCAACAAAACGTCAAGCCATGTTTAACTTGGTTGATGAGTTGGGAGATTTAATTGATGGTGTAGGCGCTCAAATGCATATTTCTTACAACGGACCTTCTGCTGCCAATATTCAAGCTGTGGCAGATGGTACGGTATCAAGAAATTTAAAATTACACTTTGCAGAATTAGATATTAGAGCAAACCCAGAAGAAGATACCAGTTTAACTTCACTTTCTTCAGATAGAGCAAATGCTCAGAAAGATAAATTTAAAGAGGTTGTTCAAATCTATAATGCCATTCCGTTGGATAATAAATTTGCATTAACAGTTTGGGGTGTGAGAGATAATGAGTCTTGGTTATTAGATTTCTGGGGTGTTCCAGAGTGGCCATTAATGTTTGACGAAGATTATAATAAAAAGCCTGCATATGCTGGGTTTTTAGAAGGATTAGAGTAATAAATATCATTTAAGATTTTAGTTAGAAAGCCCTAAGTTGTTCCGCATTTTAGGGCTTTTCTATATAAAAAAGTAAAAGTATTTAGGTCTAGAGATAAAAAACATACAAACGAAAGTAACCAACAAATAATAAAAATATGCTTTTCAATAAAACCTTAAAAATCACTTGTGTAACCTTGTTATTACTGGTTATGCATGCATGTAATAAAAAACAAAAAGAAAATGGCTTAAAAGCTAATGCGGAATTTCCAATAGGAACCGCCATTAAAATTGAAACTTTAAATGCGGATTTTGAGCTTCAAGATTTACAAAAATCAAACTTCAATAGCATAACCTCTGCAAGCGACATGAAAATGAACCGCATCACAGAAAGCGAAGGTGTGTACAATTGGAGCAGAATAGATGGTATTCTTAATTACGCTCAAAATAATAACCAACGTTTGTTTGGTCATAATTTAATTTGGCACAGTTCTACACCTAAATGGGTAGAAGAGAAAGCTTTAAAAGATACGTTGTGGTTAGCCGGTTTTATGAAAGAATATATAACAACTTATGTAAGCCGCTATAAAGGTAAAGTCGCGGGCTGGGATGTTGTAAACGAAGCATTTGAATCTGCAGGAGGAGCCATGAGAGAGACCATCTGGTATAGCATTATGGGCAAAGATTACATCGCTAAAGCATTTACTTATGCCCATGAAGCCGACCCAAATGCAGTTTTGTTTTATAACGATTTTAATATTGAGCGAGACACTTTAAAACTAAATGCAACACTTAAATTAATAGAAGATTTAAGGGCGGAAAATGTTCCAATTCATGGTTTAGGTTTTCAAATGCATATCCGTATGGATATTCCAGATGAGGTGATTGCAAATGCGTTGAAGAAAGCAGCCGATACAGGTTTAAAAATTCATTTATCTGAAGTTGATATTATTTTTAATACACATAATGATACGCAATATGGTGGTGAACAAATTTACACTCAATTAACCACAGATATGAAAAAGGCACAAGCCGAAAAATATAAAAACCTTGTTAAAATGTACCGTTCCATTGTACCGAAAGCACAACAATACGGCATTACATTTTGGGATTTTACAGATAGAGACTCCTGGATAGATGGCTTTTTTAGTATAACCGATTGGCCAACTATTTACGATGATAATTTACAACCAAAACCAGCTTATTTTGGAGTTTTAGAAGGTTTAAAAGAAGAATTGTAATGAAAACAAGAAATAGAATCATTAAGATATTGACTGTATTAATGTCTACGTTCAGTTTTGGGCAAACAGACTATAGTATTTCTTCTCAAAAAGATAGATTAAGGCAATATTCTGGGCAATGGGTAAGTGCTATTAATTCTAGCACAGATAGCGTTGTAGCACTGCCGGCTTTGAAAATGAGCAGTATAAGTAATTTTAATAATAATTCGCTTAGCATAACGGTTTTGCAAAAAAATAGTGCCAGTAAATATGAACCAATACTTAGGGAGATAATTGGCTATGATTGTGTTACGAATACTGTCTTTGCAGCCGGACATAATAATGAAGGTGCTTTTTTTACAGGGAAAGGCAGGTTTTCTTCAGAAAAAAAATGGACCATGCAGGATAAAGATCTTAATGGAAATAACACTATGACGGTTAATTTTAACTTTAATAATTATACCGATGTTACTTTGGAAGGCTTTGATAATAATGAAAAACGTCTATGGAAAACGAGATATATCAAGCATAATCCTAAAAATAAGAATATAGGTATTCAATTAGTTTCGGTGCATGATGATATGCTTAAAAATCCAGAAAAAACCTTGATACAATTAGGTAGAATGGGTTATAGTTATGTTGAAACTTTTGTGTATAAAGAAGGGGTTTTTTATGGTTATACTCCGGAAGCGTTCAAGGCTGTAGTTGAAAAAGCAGGTATGAGGTTTTTAGGTTCCATGACGTTCTTTGATCCTGCAGATAAAAATGATGATGTTGCAATCAAGTCTTGGTGGGATAAGGCTATACAAGATCATAAAAAAGCGGGTGTCGAATATCTTTCAACTTCAAATAGTAAAATAAAAAGTATTAAGACAATTAGAGAGCTTCAAGATTATTGTAATTATTATAATAAAATCGGAAAACTTTGTAAAGACAATGGCTTAAAATTTATTTTTCATAATCATGCTGATGAATTTTTAATGGTTGAAGGTATAAGAGTTTACGATTACTTTCTGCAAAACACAAATCCGGAATGTGTGTATTTTCAATCGGATATCTATTGGATGCATGTCGCAGGTGTTAATCCTGTTCATTATTTTGAAACCTATCCTAACCGATTTATTAGTTGGCATGTTAAAGATTATAAAGAATTAGGAGAAAGTGGGGAAATAGATTTCGAAGATATATTTAAGTATCAAGAAATATCTGGAGTTCAATATATTTTATCTGAAGTTGAAGATTATAGCTTTCCACCGTTGTTTAGTGTTGGTTTAGCTTGGGAATATATTTATTATGAATTATTAAAATAAACCTTTGATTATGAAACCTTTTACGATTAAGTATCTTTTATTAACTCTATGTATGCTTACAATGATTAAAACCAATGCTCAAGATCAATTTAGTGTATTATTGTTTACCCAACATGATGATTGGCATTACAATACCATCCCTGTTGCTATACAAGCTTTTGAGGATATGGCAGAAGAACATCAATTTAGGTTTAATTGGACGCAAAGGCCAAATGATCTTATAGAAAAATTACCAGAACATGATGTGGTAATATTTATGAATGCCAATGCCGATTCTTTAAAGACAAGGCATATGTTTGCTTTAAAAGCATTTATGAAACGAGGTGGAGGTTTTATAGGTATTCATGCTGCTTCAGATAGTAAAAGAGAAAACCCTTGGTTTGATGGTCTTGTTGGAGCGAAGTTTGTTAATCATCCAAAATTACAAGCAGCAATAGTAAAAGTTGAAAATAATGATTTTCCAGCAACATGGCATCTACCAAAAAAGTGGCTACGTAGTGATGAGTGGTATAACTTTGAAGGGATTAATTTAGATAAACTCAATATTCTATTGAATGTTGATGAAACTTCTTATGATTTTACCGCAGGTTATGATGATATTCCGTTAAAAGGCATGGGTGAAATGCATCCAATGGCTTGGTATCAAAAGTATGAAGGAGGAAAGTCATTTTATACAGCCATAGGTCATAAACCTGAATCTTATAAAGACGAAAACTTTTTGAATCACATTTTAGGAGCCATTTATTGGGTTAAGGGTGATTAATTCAATTATAGATAAAGAAAATTAAAAGAGTTTTCATCTACGTAAATATTAGTAATGTTTAACCAAATCAATTTTTTAAATTAAAGATAAACTAGTTGAATAATCTGGCTTTTTACAATACAACGGAGAATTGTTATGAAAGTGGTTTATAACTATCGTTGTTTATTTGAATTTTGGTGTTTCTACGGTCGATTATAATATAGAGCAGTAAACTAAGTTAATGTATTTCAAAAAAGTACATTCAAAATAACATTACAATCCTAAAAGCTAGTTTTAAAATTATTTTGGGGAGTGCATGATGGTATATCTAAAAAAACGACGATTTAATACCAGACAAAACTAATTAACTACTTCTAAATAATAGAAGTTTCTAATCTTAATTGGCTGGACAAACAATTCTTGAAACGATTAAATAAAATGTAAAGTAAATTCTAGTAAACTACCTTTGATTTATTCTTTAATTTGTTTTCTATAATTGGGTAAAGATTGTAAGTTGGATAAATTTCTGTTTTAAAAGCTTTCCATGCTGTTCTTTCAATTGCTAAATTTACGGCGGATAATTTAGAGGCAGGAAGTTCTAATACAACCATTTGACCTATACCCATAACTACATACCAGTTTATTACTGAAACCCCTTCTGGCGGGAAATTTTGATAAAAACCTTGATCGGTTCTTATCTTTTCAATCTCATTTAAATTCATACTTTGATCATGTTTCAGAAATATGGTAAGTATCAACTTTTCATCATCTTTTTTAGAGGGAATTTCTATCTTATTTGATTGCGAATAAGCAAGGTGTTGAATAAAAAATAGTACGAGTAATAATGTGTATTTCATGTTTTAAATTTATTTGAACTATTGTTTTGGTTGAAAAATTACTTTTTACTATACGGATTTAAAGTTTCAATACTTCCATCTTCTCTATGCGTAATTTCAGCAACTTTAACAGACCTTAAATGCGTTACACCTTTAGATAAACTAGAATCATGATAAAATAAATACCATTTTTCATCAACTTTGCAAACAGAGTGGTGAGAGGTCCAACCAACTACAGGATTTAAAATACGTCCGCCATAAGTGAATGGCCCATAAGGGGTATTTCCAATAGCGTAGCAGATAAAATGTGTGTCTCCGGTAGAATAAGAGAAATAGTATTTGCCGTTATATTTATGTAACCAGGCAGCTTCGAAAAAACGACGATTATTGTCGCCAGCTAACAGTAAGTTTCCGTTTTTATCTAAAATTTCTATAGCTTTTGGTTTTTCATTGAATTCTAATAAATTGTCCGTCATTTTTGCCACATAAGGGAGTAATGCAGGTTCGTTATCTTCAGGAAGAAATGCCGTTGGGCTATCGGGTTGAGCTGCATTAAATTCTCCACTTCTCCAGCGTTGTAATTGTCCGCCCCAAAGACCACCAAAATACATGTAGTAACTCCCATCGTCATCTTTAAAAACTGCAGGGTCAATAGAAAAACTGCCTTTAATAGCTTCTGGTTGCGCTTTAAATGGTCCTATAGGCGAGTTGCTTGTGGCGACTCCAATTCTAAAAATGCCATCATGAGCTTTCGCGGGAAAAAATAAATAATATGTACCGTCTTTTTCATTGGCATCTGGAGCCCACATTTGTTCTTTTGCCCAAGGCACATCATCTACGTGCAAAGCGACACCGTGGTCTACGGCTTCACTATCGATAGAATCCATAGAGATTACATGATAGTCTTCCATTGCGAAGTGGCTTCCTAAATCGTCAAAAGCTTCTCCAGCATCAACATCGTGAGATGGGTAAATATATATTTTTCCATTAAAAAAATGGGCAGATGGATCTGCTGTGTAGATATTGGTTACTAATGGTTGTGAAATAGCACGTTTATTTAGATCATCAAAATTGATGTTTTCGATACTTTCTTCAGGCATAATTTTATGTTTTATTAGTTTTAACTTTGTCTTCGTTCTTTTAGTTCAGCTTCAATTTGCACTTCCATTTTCTTATTAATTTCATAAAAGAAAAGTAAACCTACTCCTAGTAAAAATGGAATTGCAGGATATATACTTACAAGCATTTTAGTGCCTGTAATTGTAATGGCTGTTTGTTGCGTAAGGTCTGCATCATAACCATAACTTGCTAAAATGGAGGCTAAAAGCGCAGAACCAATACTTAAGCCGCCTTTTAAACCGACCATCATTGCAGAGAAAATAATGGCCGTTGCTCGACGGTTCGTTTTCCATTCAGAATAATCTGCAACATCGGCAATCATAGCCCAAAGTAGAGGGATAGTGATTCCGTAGAAAAAACCATGTAAAATTTGTGATGCAAACATCAGTTCTACAGATGTTGAAGAGAGGAAATAAAAGAAGATGATAAACAAAGTTGATATAAATAAAAACGTCATAAAAACATCTCTTTTTCCATATTTGTCTGCTAATTTTTTAGATAAACCAATACCAACTATCATGAAAATAATACCACCAGCGTTGAATAACCCAAACCCTGCAGATACAGGATCTTCACCAAAGAAATTTATACCAATACTTGATAGGAAATCTAATAACGGACTTATAAAACTTGTTAATCTATCGGCATCTACGTAGTTTTTAAAATAATACACATAAGAACCTCCCTTCATGGCTAGAGTAACAAAAACTAATGTGGTAACGGTTAAGATTATAACCCAAGGTTTGTTTTTAAATAAATCGGATAAATCTTCCTTAACACTCGATTTTTGTTCTGGCTTAGGAACAATACGTTCTCGCGTAGTGAAAAATGTAATGAGTAACATAATGGTGCCTATAATGGCAAGCCACGTCATCACTATTTCTATTCCAACTGCTTTATCACCACCTCCGGCAGATTC
Organism: Algibacter sp. L3A6; assembly: GCF_009796825.1. Taxonomy (GTDB): domain Bacteria; phylum Bacteroidota; class Bacteroidia; order Flavobacteriales; family Flavobacteriaceae; genus Algibacter. The sequence goes on along the minus strand of NZ_CP047030.1, from coordinate 4,490,568 downwards.
AATAATAGGTAGCATAAATACTTGCACAAAAAATTGTGCAAACATTACTGCAACAAAACGATACGCAGAAATACTATTTCGTTCGCCCATATCGCCAGTAATTACCCCGCTTAAAGCTGAATATGGTAAGTTGTTTGCAGCATAAAGTAAAAGTAATAAAGTGTAAGTAACAACAGCATAAATAACTTTGCCTTTATATTCAAAGTTGGGTGTGCTAAAGGCTAAAAGTGCCACAACTCCAAGTGGTACTGCTGTCCATAAAATCCATGGTCTAAACTTTCCCCATTTAGAAGTTGTTCTGTCTGCAATAGCACCAATAATTGGATTAAACCCGAAAGCAGCAACAAGGCCAACACTTAATATAATTGCTGAAGCATGATTGGCTTCAAGACCATAAATATCAGTATAGAAAAAAGCTAAATAGGTAACTAATGTTTGAAATACTAAATTGGCAGCTAGGTCTCCTAAACTATATCCTATTTTTTCTTTAACTGAAAGTTTTTGTGTATCAGAACTCATAACTTTTAGTTTTGTTTTGGTTGATTATCACTTTTTAAAGCCATAACACGCTCATATGCTTTTTTAGGATTGAAGTCTCTATCGAATAATAACGGATGATTCGTTCTTCCGTTTATAGGCCAGTAATTTAACCAAGACTGCCCGTCGTTTACTCCCCAAAATGTAACTCTATCAATTTTGTCTTTATGTTTCAAGAAAAGCTTAAAAATAGTTTCATATCTGTTAGCCAATTGCTCAGCTGCAGCTTCAGATAATTTTTCTGGATACGGATTCATTTTCGGGTCACCTTCATACTGCTCATAACTTTGTTCTACGGCAGCACCATCCAAATCCCATGGGTTTGGTAGAGCTGTAACATCTAACTCGGTGAAACTAACTTTTACGCCTAATGCGGCATAAGCAAGAATACTATTTTCTATATCTTCTATAGATGGGCCTTCTAAACTCCAGTGGGCTTGCATACCAACACCATCTATTTTTACACCTTTTTCTTGTAGATTTTTTACAAGCCTTACTACACCAGCTCTTTTTTCTGGTTTCCAAAGGTTGTAATCATTGTAAACTAATTTTGCATTAGGGTCGGCTTCAGCAGCTAATTTAAAAGCAAGAGCTATAAAATTATCGCCCATAACCTCATAAAAATTAGAAGTTCTAAAACTGCCATCTTCATTTAAAGCTTCGTTTACCACATCCCAAGTATCTATTCTGCCTTTGTATCTTTTTACAATAGTATTTACATGGTGTTCTATATTTTTCACCATAGTAATGCTGTCTTTTTCATTTTGCATCCATGGCGCCAATTGGCTATGCCAAACCAAAGTATGCCCAACAATATGCATATTGTTTTTTTCTCCGAGTGCTACATATTTATCGGCAATATCAAAATAGAATGTATCTTTTTGTGGGTGAATTTGTTCCCATTTCATTTCGTTTTCTGGAGTAATGGTATTAAATTCTTTTTCTATAAGATTTATAGATAATGTGTCTTTTTCTTCTATTTGAGATATGTTTAATGCCGCTCCAATAAGAAAATCACCTTTAAAAGCATCTTTCAATGAAGTGGTTTTACTCTCGGTGTTACTAATTTCTTTTACTTCGTTTTTACAGCTAGATGTACTTAAAATTAGTGCAGAAACTAAAAGGATATTTTTTATTCTGTGGGTCATGGTTATAGTTTAAAAAAGACGTTTAATAATTGAAATTTGAATACTTAAAATGATTTGAATAAAATTACTTTTTTAATAGAATGTAGAGTAAAACAAAATGGACTAATGGTGAAACAATTGTTGCATATGATTGAAATTACTATGTATAACAGCTGTTTCGGAATGGTTGATGTGAAATAATTTTACTAGGGATAGATTTGAATGTCTAAAAGAAATTTATTATAAATGCTCTTTTTAGTTATAAAAAATGGACACTTTTAGAAGATGAAATAATAGGAGGAAAGGCTTGATTTTTTCATGGGGAAGGCTGGGTTTTCAATATCACTTTAATAAAAAGTGAAGGATGAAAATAATAACAGATAATATAAATTATCATGGATTTTTTTTTTTTTTGATGTTATCCAGAACATTAGTAGGTTGAACTGGAAATTATAAAGTCTTCTTATAAATACTTTAAATATTTATAAGAAGACTTTTTTTGTTCTGTAAGGAAAGTGGTTGATGAACTTTAATTTATTTTTTTATAAACTTCAATGTTGTGATAAATGGTATCATTATTCTTATAAGTGTTTACTTGTTTATAAGAGTTTTTTCCGCGTTCAATAGGTATAACGTATGTGTTCACATCACTTTTCATTGATTTCGAAGTGGATGTAAGCTTTTCAATAATGGTGTCATTTTTAAAAGTATAAGTACCATAAGCATGCCATTCGGTAGCATCGGGAGCCGGATCTGTGTTCCATATTACATAGCCGTCTAGGTAAATTTTATGTTGCACTTTTGAAGTATCAACTATAAGCGTATCTCCATTAGCAAGATGGTAGAATTCGCTTAATTCCCAAACACCTTCCATGGTATTAAAATTTTCAACTTTTTTTGAATTAATTCTAGAACCACAAGCGATAGACACGATTGAAATTAATGCTAAATAAAATAAGTTTTTGGACGTGGTGGTTTTAATAATAGCCTTTCTTTTCATGGTTTTCTGTAGGTGTTTAAGATGAATTGTTTTTCGTCTTTAAATTAGATATGTTTTAGAAATTTATTCACAATATATCTATGTAGGTAAAGTTTTACTAATATAATATAAATTTTTTAGTAGATAGAGGAGAAGGGCTTATCTTATTTTAAAAAGATAAGCCTTACTCTGTTTCGTGCTATTTAAAGGTGTTTTACATCAAAATGAAACATAATTTATACGAATAGGGAATAATTAATACTTATAAAGATAGAGTGAAGGCTATTTTTGTTTGCCGGACAGATAATGTTGCTGATAAGCTATTACAGACGGCAACACAGGAGCAGAAATAAAAATTACTGCTTTTTATAACAAGTCGTTCTATTCTAAAAAAGTATATATGATAAATCGGGTTTTTTGCAAACAGACTTTATTTCTTGTCCTGAGTTTAATAATGTTTCAAGGTTATGCTCAAAATGAAAGGCAAGGCAAGTCTAAAATTGTTGTGTCTAGTTCTAGTTTAGAAGAGGGCAACGGTCATGTTTTTGTACGTTCGGAAAATAATTTGATGATCTATCCGGAAATGGATGGTTTAGAAGGCCGATTAGGTGAAAATATAAACGGACCGTCGGTAATAAAAGTACCCGATTGGATTGAAAATCCTCTAGGTAAATACTATATGTATTTTGCGCATCATCATGGTAAGTTTATTCGGTTAGCTTATGCAAATTCGCCGGTTGGACCTTGGACTGTATATAAACCAGGAGTGCTTCATATTGATAAAACAGCAGCTGTTGGCCATATAGCTTCGCCAGATATTATTATAGATGAAGAAACGAAAACCATTAGAATGTATTTTCATGGATATAACAAAAATAAAGAAGGACAAAAAACGTTTTTCAGCACGTCTAAAAATGGAATAGATTTCAAAGCATCCGATATCATATTAGGGCCTTCCTATTTTCGTGTTTTTAAATACAAAACGGAATATTATGCATTAGTAAAAGGTGCTTTTTATCGGTCTAAAGATGGTATGCAACCGTTTGAGAAAGGTGCTTTAATTTTACCTAAAGCCAGACATACAGCTGTTAGCTTAAAAAAAGATAAGCTTGCTGTATTTTATTCACAAAAAGGAGATGCACCAGAACGGATATTAAGTTGTGATGTTGATCTTTCTGAAGGTTCATGGAAAAGCTGGAAAGCTAACGAGGTTAAAGAAGTATTAAAACCAGAAATGGATTATGAAGGTGTAAATCTTCCTATTGAAAAATCGGTAAAAGGTTTTTCTAGAAAACCACTGCATGAGTTGAGAGATCCAGCTATTTTAATTGATAACAAAGATGTATACTTGTATTATTCAGTATCTGGAGAATTTGGAATTGGAGTTGCTAAACTCGTGAAAAGTAATTAAATATTATCTTCTTAACCAAATTGTCATAGTTGTTATTGATGGCTTCCTTTTTAAGTCGCTTTTCGGTCAAAAAGAAGGAAAGTTTAAGAGAAACAAAATCTTACTAAGTGTCGCGTTAAGTAACTATCAAAAATTTAATACCCTTATTCAAATGTTAAATGTGATACCTTTGGCTTTATAATTATTACCAAACTACAATTGAAAGCAATTACAAAATAATGGTTTTTAGAAGATTTCAATCTTTTTAAGAAGCTTGGCACGTTCAATATGATGAAGATTGTTGAGATTCTAGAAATGGATAATATTGAAAAGGGAAAACCTATTAACCTTAATGATGAGCATAAGAATAGTGTGTTCTTTCTAAAAAAAGGGAGTGTAAAAATTGTAAATAAAACGAACAACACTGTTAAGTATGTTTTAAAGCGTGGTAATATTTTTGGCGAACTTGCACTATACGATAAAAAAGCGGCAAGCGAAGAAATAGCTTATGCTTTAGAGGACTGCGTAATCTGTTACATAGAATCGGAACAGATGGAAGCACTTATGGAAAAACATAAGTCTTTAAAAAATGGTGTGCTAAAAATTTACGGCCTTCGAATTCAAAAACTAGAAAGAAGACTTCACAATCTATTGTATAAAGATAGCGTAACAAGAATTAAAGAATTTATTGCAGATTACCTCGAAGAGTTTGGTGAAACCAATGAAGCTGGGCAATTAACTGCCAAAAATTTACTTTCGCATAAAGAGATTGCAAACCTTACAAATACCTCTAGGCAAATAGTGAGCAATGTACTTAGCACCATGAGGAAGGAAGGGATAATAGATTATAATATTGAGTTTATTTCAAACATAAAATAGTTCTAGAAGCTATTAATCGTTACTTAAAATACTTTCTGTTTATTCAAAATATATTTGATAAGGAAGAAACAAATGCAAGTGTGGGAATTAGGTGTAAAGCCTGATTTATGAGATTTCTATTATATGCTGTTTTCTAATGCTTTGTTTGTGAGATGTAGTTGTAACTCATTAATTTATAGTGTTTTGTTTTATTTGAAAGTAATTTTAACATATATCGACAAACCCATAACTAACACATTAACTATCAAATGAAATTAACTAAAACTTTAGGATACCTAGATCTTATTGCTTCTATTCTTGTAGGATTAGGTGAATATTTTTTACATTAATGGTTTATATGAAGTAGGGAAAACTTCATTATATACCAGTGTTTTGGCTATTGTTTTCGCCCTCATCGGACTTTTTTCTTTGGTAACCTTTTCCTTTCGGGCAGTAAAAATTCGGCAAAATCAATTTCAGAACAAAATAGATTAAACCTAATATTTTAGTATTAATTCAACGGGAAGTTTTACCTTTCTATTGTTATTTTCGCAATGAAATATTTTAATACCATCTAAATAAAATGTTCGAATCATTCAGTATCGTATTTACAATTTCGGCACTTTTTAGCTACATTAATTATAAGTGGTTAAAATTGCCAACAACTATTGGGTTAATGATTTTAAGTTTAATCTTAATTGTTCCAATAGCGCTGAGCAAGACTGTTTTTCCTGAATTTTACACCTTCTTTTGTAATATTATTGTTAATGCAGATTTTAAAACATTATTACTTAATGGTATTTTAAGTTTTTTACTTTTTGCAGGAGCTCTGCATGTTAATCTTGCGGCGCTTACAAAAGAAAAAAAATCAATATTTCTATTTGCTACTTTAGGTGTGCTAATATCTACATGTATAGTTGGTAGTTTAACCTTTTTTGGAGCACAACTCATTGGTTTAGAATTGCCTTTTTTACATGCACTTTTATTTGGGGCATTAATATCTCCAACCGATCCAATTGCTGTTATGGCTATTTTAAAAGAGGCGAATATTGCGGAAAGTTTAGGTATCAAAATAGAGGGAGAGTCATTGTTTAATGATGGTATTGGTGTTGTTGTGTTCTCTGGAATATTATTAATTGCAGCTGCTACGGGAGAGCTTAGTAATACAGAGATTGGAACAGAAATAGGCCTGTTGTTTTTAGAAGAAGCAGTAGGCGGGTTGTTCTATGGATTCGTAATTGGTTTTTTAGGTTTAAAATGTATTCAATCTTTAACAGAAAATCCTCAATTGGCTGTAATGATTACCCTTGCCGTAGTTATGGGTGGAACGGCTGGTGCTTTTTTAATGGAGGTTTCAGCACCATTAGCGATGGTTGTTGCCGGATTATTTATAGGAAATAAAATTCATGTTAATGAAGATAAGAACCCAATACAAAAAGCAATTAGTTCCTTTTGGGAAATTTTAGATGATGTTTTTAATGGTATTTTATTTGGGCTAATCGGGCTTGCCATTCATTTACTGAATATTAATACAAGTTATTTTTTATTAGGTGTTTTTGCTATTCTAATTGTACTTCTAGCTCGCTTTATTTCTGTGTTTTTGCCTTATTCGCTCTTAAAGCATGAGGAAACAAAACCAATGAAAACCGTTGCTGTTTTAACTTGGGGAGGATTGCGAGGTGGTATTTCTATTGCATTAGCTTTAAGTTTGGGTGAAGAACTTTCGAGGGATTTAATACTTCATATCACTTATATTATTGTATTGTTTTCCATTATAGTTCAGGGATTGACTATTGGTAAAGTTGTCAAAAAAATATACTCTTAACACTTCAGTTTTTATAAATTTCAATATGAACAATAAACAAAAGGAAAAAGCAGAAGACAAATATTTAATGGAAGAATTAAATATCGATAAAGACGGCTTAAAGCAGTTAAAAAAGAAATTAGCTAAAGTAGCGCCAAGGTCGGAAAGAGGTGTAGAAACATTGTTTAGATTGTTATCTAAAAATCAGTATACATTGAATACAATGATAGATACAAAATCAAATATTTTGATATCTATAAATGCTTTAATTTTGTCGTTAATATTAGGGACTGTTATGAGTCAATTAAGTAAAGACCCTCATCTTATTTATCCAGTAGTAATGATTTTATTTACTAATCTAGCTTCTATAACCTTTGCTATTTTTGCTACACGCCCAGAATTGGTTCATGGTAAAAGAGAGACAAATAATTTAATGTTTTATGGTAACTTCCATGATATGGAAGAGGATCAATATGTAGATAAAATTACTAACTTAATGAATGAAGGCGATGAGCTTTATAAAACCATTGCAAAAGACACTTATCATTTAGGGAAAACAATTGATCGTAAATTTAAGCTACTTCGTAAATCGTTTAACATTTTTTTAATTGGCATTATTTTATCTGTGATTGCTTTTGTTTTGTGTCATGCTTTGTTTGGCGGATTGATGTAGTTTTAATAAAATAGACTTTTTAATATTAGCCAAAAAACAAAGTGTTTAAAGTAATATTGTTAAAGTTTTTTAATTTAAAAATATTAGATTAATTAAAATCAATTTCTCCAAAGTATGATTTTAAATGAAAATCTGGCTTTTCAGATTTTATTGGGTTCCAACTTATATAGTGAGGTGTAGAAAGTTCGTCGCCACATTTGTAGAAGTTTGCTTTGGCTGTTACGTTTTCTAAAGATTGCAAACTGTTAAAAGAAAATACATCCAAAGGAATTTTTATAAAAATTTTCCATTTAAAGACTGTCAAACCATTATACAGTATTCGTTTTATTTTAGTGTTTACTTTTATTAAGTCTATAATTTTAGGATCTAATAACTGCCTGTTATGCCTATCAGGTCCAAAGCCTAGAAGACAAGTTCCTAAACTATTAAATTCAAAATTATAATAGTTAGCATCTTGTTCAAAAGCAATAAAAAACTCCACGCAGCTATCCTTATAAACAGGACTGTTGTGATTGTGGTATTTCGCAACCATTTCGGGTTCCAAGACATTATATTGTAAGTAAATATTTTTATTGTCGTGCGCCATATAAAAACCAACATTGCGATGCTTATTAGGTTGTTCCCAAGCGTATTGATCGATGTTATGGTAATCAGTCAATTTTAAAGCCTTTTTTAAGCTTTTTTTCTGTTTGGAAGATTTAGAAATATTGGGAACGGTTAATGTTTTTTTCACGAACGTTTTCTTCTTTTTAAAATGATAAGCAACAAAACTAATTAAATTTAAAGGCTAATTGTAAAAAATATTTTAAAAATTGAGCTTCGTTACCGTAAATATAATTTATATTCAAGGCTTAGAAGTACAATATTTTAAAAAATTAGTAATATTGATGGTTAATTTCTTACTGAAAGTGATTTTTAAATCGCGTTTAGGCTGCAGGAAATGTAAATTTTGATAGGTATCGATTAATTTTTGATGAGTAAAAAGAAGAAATTATTTTTCGAATAAAAAGATAGTATAAAAGTTTAGTATGGATAAGGAGGAACGCATTGTAGGAATAAAAGATGTGGCAAAAGCCGCTAATGTAGCCTTAGCAACAGTAGATCGTGTAATACATAATCGAGCGGGAGTAAGTCAAAAAACAAAAGATAATGTTTTAAAGGTTATAGAGAAAATGGGGTATCAGCCCAACGTTATGGCCAGCAATCTATCAAAACGAAAAAAAATTGTTTTGGGAGTTCTGTTACCTAATATTTCCGAAGGTTCTGGGTATTGGGAGTTTCCTATGAAAGGAGTTATAAAAGCACAAAAAGAATTAGCGCAATATCGCATCAAAATTAAAACTTTTACCTTTAAACAAGATAATAATGAGGAAATTAGAAAACGAATTCTTGAAGTCATTAATAGCGATATTCAAGGCTTAGTTTTAACATCTAAGTTTGCCGACGAGATAGAAATTTTGTTAGAAGACTGTAAACAAAAGAAGCGTCCGTATGTCTTTATAGATTCTAACGTAAGGAAAATAGATTCGTTATGCAGTATTCAACAACCATTATTTGAAAGTGGCGAACTAGCGGCTCAATTATTCAGTTATTGCTTTAATATAGGTGAAATTTTAATTCTGCATTTAAAAGAAACTATGGATACAGAAGATATTATAGGTTTGAAAGAGAAGGGAATGAATGCTTATCTAAGCGATAAAAATAATAATATAGTAACCAAATCTTTAGTTTTAACCAATTTTACCGAAAATGGTTTTGAAACTGCTCTAAGCCAAACGCTGGAAAATAACCCACAGATTAAAGGTGTTTTTGTACCTAACTCAAAAGTTGCATATATCGCAAAATATTTTAACAATAGGGAAGGTGATAAAATTTACCTAATCGGATATGATTTTTTTAATGATGATATTCAATATCTCGAAAAGGATATTATAGACTTTTTAATCTGTCAACGCCCTGAAGAACAAGGCTATCAAGCTGTTGTTAAATTGTTTGAACATCTAGTGCTTAAAAAGGATGTGGAAAAAGAAATTATCATGCCTTTGGACATCATAACAAAGAAGAATTATAAATATTATTAATTGCTTTTTTAAAAATTAAATTAGGTTAGTATATTTTTTTTTATATTTTTGAGGTACGTTACCGCAATTTAAAAAACTAATTATTAATTAAATAGAAACAAACATGACGCTACAACTATTAGATTGGATTGTAATTATTATATTTTTTTTAATTATGGTAGTTATTGGTGTTTGGGCCCATTATAAAAATAAAGACTCAGATGATTATTTTACGGCAGGAGGGAATTTGCCTTGGTGGTTATCGGGTATTTCACATCATGTATCAGGTTATAGTGGAGCCGTATTTGTTGCCTATGCAGGCTTAGCCTATACAAACGGTTTTTCTATTTATGTTTGGTGGGCGCTAACTGTAGGTATTTCAATTTTAGTTACCGTTAATGTTTTTCCGGTACGTTGGGTGCGATTGCGAAAAAAAATAGGGATTCAATCACCTTTAGAATACCTCTCTATTCGATACGGAGTTAAAACACAGCAGGTTATTGCTTGGAGTGGTGTTATTTTAAAGCTTTTTGATGTTGCCGCTAAATGGGCCGCTATAGCCATTTTGCTGAAAGTTTTTACTGGTATTCCTATACTTTATGGCGTACTTTTTTCTGGAGGTATTTCTATTGTTTACATTACAATAGGTGGTTTATGGGCAGTAACCGTAAGCGATTTTATACAGTTCATTGTTCAAATTGGTGCTGGTATTGCCATGTTTTTTGCGGCTACAGCTAAATTGGGTGGTTTAGATTCTGTTTTTACTATTTGGGATCAATTACCAGCTAAAAATAGTGAGCCTTTCGGAGAGCCTTATACTGTCGGTTTTGCCTTAGCTTTCTTGTTTATCAATATGCTAAGCTACAATGGTGGCACATGGAATTTAGCAACCAAATATATTTCCTCACCCAATGAGCAAAATACAAAAAGGGCAGCTATACTTTCGGGTGTTTTATATTTAATCTGGCCTTTAATATTGTTTTTCCCAATGTGGGCAGCACCTATTTTATTGCCAGACTTGCAAGACCCTACAGAATCTTACGGACTTCTAACAATCACGCTTTTGCCGAAAGGAATGATAGGTTTGGTGTTAGCATCAATGTTTGCAACTACAATGTCCATGACTTCTAGTGATGCTAATACTATTTCGGCAGTTATAACTAGAGATATATTGCCACTTCACTTTAAGAAGTTTAATGTAGCGAACTCAGTAAACCCGTTAATAGTAGCCCGAAAAGTAACGTTTATTTTTATATTCTTTACCATACTTATAGCGACCCAATACGAATCTTTTGGAGGGATTTTGGGGCTTATTGTAGCGTGGTTTGCTGCTTTAGTAGGGCCTATTGCGGTACCTATGCTATTAGGGATGCTTCCGTTATTCAAAAAAAGTGGATCGACAGCGGCACTAGTTTCTATTTTTGGAGGTTTAATAAGTTTTGCTTCCATTAAAATTTTCTCTTTTACGCTGCCTTTTGCCCTAGAAATTAGTTTGCCTTTAATGGTATCTGTTTTTTTATACGTTGTTTTTGGTTTCATAAATCGAAAAACAATAGTGGCCCCAGAGGTTTTAGAATTGCTAGAGGCTATTGACAAAAAATCTGATAATTAAATTTAGTAATATTGAAATAATACAGAATGAAAGAAATAATTAATTGTGTTGACTGTATTTCGAACGATTTAATTCAAATTGTAATTGATGATGGTTTGTTAGTTTCTAGAAAAGAGTCCGAAATTAAAGAACATGAAACCGTTTTTATTGGTCCTGGTTTGTTAGATATTCAAATTAATGGCTTTTCTGGAGTCGATTTTAATACGTTCCCCATCGTAGAGAACGACTTCTTAAAGGTTGTTAATAATTTATCAAAAGAAGGCGTATTGTCTTTTTTTCCAACAGTCATTACAAATTCAGATACTAATATTATAAATCTTCTAAAAAATATAAATGAACTGTGTCTACAAAACCCTTTAATCGATGCTTACGTTAGTGGTATTCATTTAGAAGGGCCTTTTATTTCGCCAATAAGAGAAGCTTCGGGTGCGCATTCTAAAGACTATATAAAGGCACCAGATTGGGAATTATTTCAAGCGTTTCAAAAGGCTTCAGGGAATCGAATTAAAATAATTACAATAAGTCCAGAATGGGATAATTCTGCAGATTTTATTAGCAAGTGTACTGCAAATGGTATTATAGTTTCTATTGGGCATACTGTGGCAAGTAACGAGCAAATAAATGCTGCTGTTAATGCTGGAGCTAGCATGTCTACACACTTAGGGAATGGTGCCCCATTGTCGCTTCATAGAAATTCAAATATTATTTTAGATCAATTAGCGAATAATAATTTAACACCGAGTATTATTGCCGATGGGTTTCATTTGCCTGATAATTTTTTAAACATAGTATTAAATGTTAAAAAATCGAATGTTATTTTAGTTAGCGATTCTACCATGTTTGCCGGTATGGATGCAGGTGTTTATCACGCTCATATTGGTGGAAAAGTAAAATTAGAAAAAGGAGGAAGACTTTCTACTTTTAATAATGAAAATGTATTAGCCGGTTCTGCCGTTTCTTTGCTAGATTGCGTTAATAAACTTTTTTCAAGTAATATGCTAAGCTTAGCCAATGCTTGGGCAATGGCTTCCAGAAAGCCTATGTCTATAGTTAATTTGTCTGCTAATCCTAATGATTTTGTTTTGTTCAAAATAAAAAATAATGCCATTAAGATTATAAGGGTCGTTAAATCTGGAAAGCAAATTTTTGTAAATGCTTAAAGTTTAAGATTGAAAAAAAATATAAGTAAGTAAATATTATAAAACCAAATATGAAAGAACCCAAAAACAACAATTTAACCGCCATCATAATTATAGCAAGTCTATTTTTTATATTCGGTTTTGTAACCTGGATTAATGGAGCATTAATCCCTTTTATGAAAACCATTAATGAACTTACTGATGCACAATCTTACTTGGTCGCTTCGGCATCTTATATTTCATTTGTAGTGATGGCGCTACCAGCCTCTTGGATTTTAAATAAAATTGGCTATAAAAAAGGCATGTCTTTAGGCCTGATAATCATGGCTATTGGCGCCTTAGTTTTTATACCAGCAGCAGAAGCAAGAACATATTGGGTGTTTTTAGCAGGTATTTTTATTCAAGGTATCGGGATGACGCTATTACAAACCGCGGCCAATCCATACATTACCATATTAGGACCAATAGATAGTGGTGCCAAACGTATCGCTATTATGGGTATTGCGAATAAAGTGGCAGGAGCTTTAGGTTCATTAATATTTGGGGCTCTATTGCTATCAGGTATCGATGAGGTAAAAGAAAAGTTAAGTACTGCTTCTTTAGAAGAAAAGGGCGTGCTTTTAGATACAATGGCCGATAGTGTGTTTATGCCTTATTTAGTAATGGCCATTGTTTTGTTTGTCCTGGGGATTTTAATTAGAAAAGCGCCTTTGCCTCATGTGGAAGCCGCCGAAGATGAAGAAACCAAAGCAGGTACCACAGCGAAAACTAGTATTTTTCAGTTTCCTCATTTATGGTTGGGAGTTTTAACGCTATTTGTTTATGTAGGTGCTGAGGTAATAGCAGGTGATACCATTATAGCTTACGGCATCTCATTAGGTTTTCCGGCAGCCAATGCTAAATTTTTCACGACGTTAACACTCTTCGCTATGGTGTGTACTTATATAGTTGGGGTTATTTTAATACCTAAATATTTAAAACAAGGTACGGCTCTAAAAATAAGCGCCACTTTAGGTATTATTTTTAGTATGTGTATCCTTTCTACAACGGGCTTTAAGTCTGTTTTATTTGTTGCTGCCTTAGGAATTTCCAACGCGTTAGTTTGGCCAGCTGTATGGCCACTAACCTTAGCGGGTTTAGGAAAGTTTACTAAAACGGGTTCGGCGTTATTAATTATGGCTATTTCTGGAGGTGCTATCATTCCTCCTCTATATGGCAGAATGGTAGATGCTAATAAACAAGAACTCATTACAAACGGACTAAATGAAGTAGATGCTTTGGCAACCGCCTCAACAAATAGTTATTGGATATTGATTCCCTGCTATGTATTAATTCTATTTTTTGCATTATGGGGACACAAATACAAAAGTTGGTCAAAACAATAAAATAAAAAAAATAAGCATGTTAAAGAGTAACACAGACAAAGCAACAGGCTTTGAAAAAAGGTTTGAGAACATAGGAACCATTGTTTTTGAAAACTCAACAATGGCATCAAAGGCTGTAGCTAAAGAAATTGCCGATTTAATAAAAGTTAAACAATCTCAAAAGCAACCTTGTATTTTAGGATTAGCAACAGGAAGTTCTCCTAAAGGACTTTATGCAGAGCTAGTGCGCTTGCATAAAGAAGAGGGTTTGAGTTTTAAAAATGTAGTATCATTTAATTTAGATGAATACTACCCAATGGAGCCAGATTCTATAAATAGTTACGTGCGCTTCATGAAAGAGCAGTTGTTTAATCATGTCGATATTTTACCAGAAAATTACAATATCCCCGACGGATTATTATCCAAAGAAGCTATTGCAGGTTATTGTGATGCTTACGAGGCAAAAATAGAAGCTTTAGGTGGTATTGATTTGCAAATTTTAGGTATTGGTGGCAATGGGCATATTGGGTTTAATGAATCGGGATCGCTTCAAAACTCAAAAACGCGTTTGGTAGCTCTAGATCATATCACTAGAGTGGCGGCGAGTGGCGATTTTTCCGGCTTAAACAATACACCTCGAACAGCTATCACTTTAGGTGTGAAAAAAATTATGGAAGCCAAGAGAGTGATTTTAATGGCTTGGGGCGAAGGCAAATCTAATATTATAAAAGCCTCCGTAGAAGATACGGTTACCAACTTGGTACCTGCTTCATATTTGCAAGAGCACAACAATGCCACCTTTGTATTGGATAATGCGGCAGCATCAAAATTAACACGTGTTAATAGCCCATGGTTAGTTGAAAAAATTGTTTGGACCGATAAATTAATTCGCAAAGCCGTTTTAAATTTAGCCTTAGATTTAAAGAAACCTATTTTAATGCTTACTGATGCCGATTATATAGAAAACGGTATGAGTGATTTATTGGCAGATTCCGGTCCCGCTTACGACATTAATATTAGCATATTTAATAAACTTCAAAATACTATCACAGGTTGGCCAGGTGGTAAACCTAATGCAGACGATAGTAAACGTCCAGAACGTGCCGAACCTGCAAAAAAGCGCGTACTTATTTTTAGTCCACATCCCGACGATGATATTATTAGTATGGGCGGTACATTTAAACGTTTGCAAGAACAAGGACACGAAGTGCATATAGGATACCAAACCTCAGGAAATATTGCTGTAGCCGATGATGAGGCTCTGCGTTTTGCAAGTTTTGTATGTGATTATAACGATAAGTTTGGAATAGAAAATACAGAAGCGAGCGCCATTTATAAAAAAGCGGCTAAGTTTTTAAAGAATAAAAAATCTAGTGAAATTGATACTGCCGAAGTACGTTACATAAAAGGATTGATACGTAAAGGTGAAGCCCGTGCTACATGCCATTTTGTTGGTATTCCAGATGAACAGATACATTTTATGGAATTGCCATTTTATGAAACTGGGGCCATAAAAAAGAACCCAATTGGTATCGCAGATGTTAAAATAACTTCAGATTTAATCGAAAAAATAAAACCACACCAAATATATGCTGCTGGTGATTTAGCCGATCCACATGGCACTCATAAAGTTTGTTTAGATGCTATTTTTGAAGCTGTAAAGCAACTTAAACCTAAAACGTTTATGAAAGATTGCTGGGTATGGCTATACCGAGGCGCATGGCAAGAGTGGGGTATTGATGAAATTGAAATGGCAGTACCAATGGGGCCAGACCAAGTTCTAGAAAAGCGAAAAGGTATTTTTAAACACCAATCTCAAAAAGATGGGGTGGTATTTCAGGGGAATGATAGTCGAGAGTTTTGGCAACGAGCTGAGGATAGAAACCGAGAAACTGCCGATATATATCACCAATTAGGGTTATCGCATTACGCTGCTATGGAGGCCTTTGTGCGATGGGAGTATTAAACTAGATATACAATTTTAAAGGGGTACCATAGATGAATTAATCAGTTTTGCAAACGTTTGCAATTTCACTTTTTATTCTTTACTTTTAAATTTTTATATCGTGCTTTTTTATGTAAATCAACTATTTATAAAAATATTTTGATAAAAAAAATAACATACATTCTTCTTTTAACCGTTTCTCTCGTTAGGGCGCAAGCACCAACAGTTGGGTTGCTTTTTTCAGACAACAATGTTTCGGAAGGTTATACGCTATTTACACCAGAAGTAAACTATAGTGTGTATTTAATTAATAACTGTGGTGAAAAGGTAAATGAATGGACTTTTACTGAGTTTCCTGGAGCAACCTGTTATCTGTTAGAAAATGGCACCTTGCTCAGGGCAGGAATAAATATGTTAGAAATTAGAGATTGGGATAATACAGTGCTATGGAATTATGAAATGAATGCCAATGGGTTAAATCAACATCATGATATTGAGCCGCTTCCAAATGGAAATATTTTATGCATCGTTAGAGATAGCTATTCTAATACAGAGATTATTGCTCAAGGAAAAGATCCTCTTAAAGTTGATCAAGTTATTGACTTAGATAAAATAGTTGAATTAAAACCTATTGGAACTAACCAAGCTGAAATTGTTTGGGAATGGAAATTTATAGACCATATCATTCAAGATTATGATAGTTCAAAAGCGAATTTTGGTGTTATTGAAAATCATCCCGAACGTATTGATATAAACTATGTAGATTCTAATATTGAAAGTTTGGATAGAGGTTATACGCATGTAAATGGGATTGATTATAATGCAAATCTTGATCAAATTATTATCTCTGCACGAAATTTAAATGAAATTTATATTATTGATCACAGTACCACAACTGCTGAGGCTGCGGGACATACTGGAGGTTATTCAAATCTTGGAGGCGATTTGTTGTGGAGGTGGGGTAACTCTAGAGTTTACAAACAAGGAGGAGTTGAAGATCAAAAACTATTTTCGCAACATGATGTAAAATGGGTAGAACCTGGGTATTTGGATGAAGGTAAAATATCTGTTTTTAGCAATGGTAGTGATCAAACTAGATCTTACAGCACAGTACATTTATTAAATACTGAGATGTCTGGTACTACGTATACTAAAGAGAATAATACATTTAAACCATTAGATTTTAACTGGTCGTGGAGTGGTGATATATTAGAAAACCCCATGTACGAAACAATAAAATCCGGAGCACATAGCCTTCCAAATGGGAACTTTATAATCTGTCAAAGTTCTTTAGGGCAGGTGTCTGAAATTACAAAAGCTGGTGAGCACGTATGGACTTATAAAAATCCATCTGGGAATAGTATATTTAATCAATTTGATAATATTTCTCAAAATTTCAACCCGATATTTAGAGCCGAAAAATATCCTAGTAATTATATAGGGCTTTCGGTCAAAGACTTAACACCAAAAGGACTTATTGAAAATGAAAATTCTTTTTCCAGCGCTTGTGCAACTTTAAGTGTAGCTCAAATTGAAATTGATAATATTAGGGTAACCAATCCGGTTACCGGTCATGTTCTAAAATTCAACCAAAAAATAGAACTCGATGCATTAAGAATAATAGATATAAATGGGAGAGTAGTATTCTCATCTAAAAATTTCTCGAATGATCATGCGTTAATAAATACTCAATCAGGTTTTTATTTTATTGAATTTGAAAAAGAAAAAATTATCAAACGAATAAAAATTATAGTCAACTGATTTTTTTTTTAATCATTAGAAACTATATCACTGTTGAACTCATTTTGCATAAGTCATTCATGTTCTTAGTCTGATGCTCTTCAATGTATAATATGGTTTCAAGTAGTAAATAGAAGGTTAAATGATTGAAAATCAATACTCTCTGACGTTTATAAAAAACTGCCAAGCCCTTCAATATATCAATTTTATAGATTTCTTAAATTCTTCATTAAAAAAATTCAATTATTCAATTTATAGTATCAATAAATTCACATTTCACAATCGTTTGCATTATTTAATACTTTAATTATATCGAAAAAGCGATATTTATGAATTATTGCCACAGTTTGTTGATTTTATCGTGTTAAATGTTAAGATTATTGTTAAAATATTTTATGCAAACGTTTGCATTGAATCTAATTTTAGTTATATTTGAAAAACTAATTCTCATAAACAAATTTTAATTCATGAAAAAACTAACAAAAAAACCTTTTCTCGGTCTATGGAAATGGAAGAGTAAAACAATTTTGGCGTTGCTTGCTATTTGTTTCTCTACAGCTCATATGTATTCTCAGAATATGACTGTTTCCGGTAAGATTACCGATGAAATAACAGGAGAGTCTTTGTTTGGAGTAAATATTATTCTAAAAGGCTCAATTAGAGGCGTATCATCAGATATGAGTGGTGTTTACAGTATAGGTGATGTTTCTCCTAACGATGTTTTACTGTTCACATATTTAGGATATGTTGATATGGAACTTAAAATTGGTAGCGAAAAAGAAATTAACGTCGCTTTATCTCCCGACGTTGATGAACTTGATGAGTTGGTAATAGTTGGTTATGGCGTTAAAAAGAAAAGAAATTTAACGGGTTCTATAGTTTCTATAAGTAGTGACGATATTAGCGAATCTAATTTACAAGATCCTATATCTGCAATACAGGGTAGAGCTGCTGGAGTTCAAGTTGTTTCTAATTCAGGTGCTCCAGGAGGAGGGATGTCTATAAAGGTGAGAGGGAATTCGTCTTTAAACTCTGGAAATACACCGCTTTATGTTGTTGATGGTGTTCCAATAGAATCCAATTCTCTATCAACTTTAAATGGTACAGAAAATTTTGGTTTAAATCCGTTAGCGGATATTAACCCAAATGATATTCAATCTATTGAGATATTGAAAGATGCAGCGTCTACAGCTATTTATGGTTCTCGAGCTGCAAACGGTGTTGTTTTAATAACCACGAAACGTGGGAAATCGGGTAAAGCACAAGTAGATGTTAATATTTCGACTGGTATTAGTAGTTTAACGCGTAAATTAAGTGTTTTAAACGCGAGCCAATATAGGGATGCGGTTATTGATTCTTATAGAAATATGGATAACCCAACACAGCCTAATGCTATTGTTATTGATTCTCTAAACCCCAGAAATAGTGGAGATGTAGATTGGCAAGATGAAGTGCTTAGAATTGCACCTCAGCATAAAATAGATTTTGCCGTACGTGGTGGAACAGATGATGTTAAGTATTCGTGGAGTTCTTCTTTTTTAGATCAGGATGGAATTATTTTAAATTCAAATTACCAAAGAGTTACGTCTCGTTTAAATGTTGATTTTAAAGTTTCGGACAAATTTACTTTTGGTCAAAGTATATCTTATACAAATGGCGTTAATAAACGAATTAATGCTGCGGGTGCTAATAACCTAAGTATTATTAGAGAATTATTAGTGCGTCCTCCAACTTTTGCAATATATCTGCCAGATGGTTCATATAATGGGTATCAATTTGGAAGAAGAAATCCAGTTGGTTTAGCAGAACTTGCCACAAACCTTAATAAAAGTAATCGTATAATAGGAAATCAATATGTTGAATATAATATTGTAAAAGGATTAAAGCTGCGTAGTAACGTTAATTTAGATTATGTTTCTATGAAAGAAGATAAATTTCTTCCGTCTACGCTAGATTATCGAGCAGGTTACAATAGCGGTGAGGTTCGTGCTATAAATAATTTAACTTGGGGTAATGAAACCTTTTTAACATTGGATAAACAGTTTGGAGAAAATCATAATTTTGGAGCTCTAGCCGGTATGAGTTTTCAAAATTGGCAATATGAAAGAACGGGATTAGATGGTATGTTCTTTTCTAGCGATAATATAACAACCTTAAATGGAGCAGGAACTATTTCTAATCAAGATGTAAACATTACAACAGAACATTCATTACTATCTTATTTTGGAAGATTGTCTTATGATTATAAAGGGAAATATTTGTTTGAAGCAAACCTTCGTGCAGATGGCTCTTCAAGGTTTGGTGAAGATAAAAGATTTGGGTATTTTCCATCGGCTTCTTTAGCATGGCGTTTTTCAGACGAGAATTTCTTTAAGAATATAGAAGTTGTAAACGATGCTAAAATACGTTTAAGTGTTGGGCAAACAGGTAATGAGTCTATTGGTAACTATACGGCACAAGGAGAGTTTGCTGTTGGTGCTAATTATTTAGATTTTTCTGGAGCTGCGCCATCAGTAATGCCAAACTCTGGTTTATCATGGGAAACAACAACACAATATAATGCTGGTTTAGATTTGTCTTTCTTAAAAAATAGAATAACATTCAATGCAGATGTATATTTAAAAGTTACCGAAGATTTACTTTACAATGTTCCAATACCAAGAACAACAGGGTTTTCTTATGTAACGCAAAACATTGGGAGTATTGAAAATAAAGGGATAGAATTATCGCTTAACTCACGTAATTTAGTTGGTGAATTTAAATGGGATACTGGATTTAATATCAGTTCTAACCGCAACCAAATTACAGAGCTACCTGAAGATTTATTAACAAATGGTTTTATTCAAAACGGTAGCTACCATATTTTACAAGAAGGCAGTCCAATAGGAACGTTTTATGGTTGGAAATTTAATGGTGTTTACTCACGAGATGAAGACAACGTTAATCAAGTTACCAACGGTGCTTTAGGCGCTGTGTTTGAAGGTGGAGATCCTATTTGGGAAGATGTTGATGGTAATAATATTATTGATAATAATGACAGACAAGTTATTGGAGATGCTACTCCAGATTTCTTTGGAGGGATTACAAATAACTTTTCTTATAAAGGCATTAGTTTAGGTGTGTTTTTTCAGTTTTCTTACGGAAACGATATATATAGTGAGATAAATCATCAACGAAATTCTATTGTAAGGTATAACAACTTATCTACAGACGCATTAAATAGATGGAGAGAACAAGGTGATGTTACAGATTTTCCAAAGCCTGTTCAAGACGATCCTTTACAATCGGATAGTAGAATTCAAAGCCGTTGGGTTGAAGATGGATCTTATATAAAACTTAAAAATATAAATTTAAAGTATAATTTTCCTGATGCTGTAGTGTCTAATCTAGGCCTAAGAAAGGTGGAAGTTTACGCTTCTGCACTTAATGTTATTACTTGGACAAAATATACAGGTTTCGATCCTGATGTTAATTCTTATAGTGGTTTAAGAGAAGGTGTAGACGAGGGGTCTTACCCGCAAAGTCGTACCATCATGTTAGGTTTAAATATTGGATTTTAAAATAAAAATATTATGAAATACATAAAAAATATTATAGGAATAGGGCTTCTTGCTTGTCTTGCGGTATCCTGTTCAGAACAAGTTTTAGAAAAGGATCCAGTAAGTAGTTTTTCTGGTCAAGGATTTTATCAAACATCTAGTGATGCTCAGGCCGGTGTTTATGGTATTTATGATGCATTACAATCTACATTCCGAGTTAACTTTTCTTATTGGGGAGAGGGGCGTGCTGATGCAGTAAATACAAATCATTCTGGCAATCCATTAGCGTTACAACAAAACACTCTTAGTCAAGATATTTCATCTGCAAGTTGGAATAATATTTATGAAACCATTAGTCGTGCAAATTACGCTATTAAATATATACCAGGTGTCTTTGCTGGTGAAAGTGAATTTAGCTTACAGCTTATTGCTCAAGCTAGAGCCTTAAGAGCAATCTCTTATTTCTATGCTGTTAGAGTATGGGGAGATGTTCCATTAATTACCGAACCTTACGAAAGTGTTGATCAACAATTTTTTATTTCAAAAACAGATCAAGAATTGGTGCTCGATCAAATTGTTGAAGATTTTATTTTTGCAAGTGAAAACTGTAGAGATAATTTTGGTGGAGATAATACTAGAATACTCTTAACAAAAGGTGCAGCTCACGCATTCCTTACACAAGTATACATGTGGAGAAATGAATATGCAAATGCTGTTGAATCTGCTGAAAAAGTAATAGACAATAGTTTGTATTCATTAGTGCCTATAAACGATTGGTCAAGAATATTTACTTCAGGATACTCTAATGAAAGCATTTTTGAAGTAGGCTATAATGATGTGCAAACCAATTCTTTACGTGTTTTATATGCTATTGGTGCTGATAGTGATTATTTTCCAAGTGAATCTTTTAGAGATACGTTTGAAGATGACGATTTAAGAAAAGATCTTATTTGGGATACTACAGAAGAGAATCCACGAAAAATATGGAAATTCTTTGGAGAAGGTTTTAGCGATGAAAGTGCAGACCCATCGGCTAATAATATTGTTCTTGTGAGGTTAGCAGACATTATGCTTTTAAAAGCAGAAGCTCATAATAAATTAAATGAAACCACTGAGGCTCTAGATTTATTAAATACTATAAGAAAAAGAGCAGGTATTACAGAACTAACGCTAGCCGATGCAAACGGCTTGTATGGAGATTTAGAATCTGCAATATTACATGAAAGATTAATTGAATTATCTTTTGAAGGACATCGTTGGTTCGATTTAGTTCGTACCGGAAAAGCTATAAGCACCATGAATCCAATTAACGGATTAAGTGACGAGGCAAATCTTGTTTGGCCTATTCATGAAGATGCGATAAATAGAAATCCTAGCTTAGAACAGAATGATTTTTATAAATAATCTGAAGAAACATTATTGTTCAATAAAATTTAAACTCAAAAAAAATGAAAAATAATAAACCAATTTTATATGTTACTATGGCAGTTTTATTTGCTGGCGTAACAAGTTTGTTTCACAGTTGTGAAATTCAAGAGAATTTTTCATATCAGAATTCAAACTCTAATGCTTCGTTAGGTGTAAATGCTTGGGAATATATACAAGCAACAGACTCTTTAAGTCTCTTTGAAGAAGCTATAAAACTTACAAACACAGAAAGTTTGTACGAGTCTAGTGCTAACAAAACATTTATAGCGCCTTCAAACTTGGCATTTGAAGAGTATCTCGAGGATAACGCATATGCAGATTTGTCTGAAGTGCCAGTGCCAATTTTGCGTAATACTATAAAATATCATGTGGTAAATGCTACAGTGTCTTTTGATGATCCAAATATTTCAGAAAGCAATAATCCGTTGCCATACATGAGTGAAAATGGTCAAACCATTTTTTTATCACGAACTAGTGGTTATATGGGGTTAGTAAATGAAGGCACCAATAAACAATGGAGCATTTTTACTTCCAACTTAAAAGCAACCAACGGTGTTATTCATATTTTACCATCTATAGTTTATTTTTCAGCACGTTCTACAAGTGTAGAGGGGCCTGACGATATAGTAAGAGATACTATATTTCCAATAGCAGATACTTATGTTAATGGTGGAAGCAATTCTGGACGTAATTATGGTGCTGATGTACGTATGAGATTAAAAAATGTGACTGGTAGTGGAGGTTATGATAGAAAGGTTTTTCTAATGTATAACCTAGAAGATTTTACAAAAGAAGGAGTTATAGTCGATTTAAAACTTGAATTAGCAGTAAGTTTTACAGCCGCAAAAGGAATTGATGTAGATGTTTATAATGTAGAAGATACCTCATGGACGGAAATGGGATTAACTTTTGATAATGCTAACTTTCCTACCACCGAACCTATATCTACAATAACATCATCAAAAGTAGATAAATTTGAATTTGATATCATTGATTATTATAACGGTTTAGATCAAAATGGGCTTATTTCGCTTATGGTAGATCAAGAAGCTGGTAAAGATGAAACCGATGAGTTCCATTCTAAAGAAAATACTGGCGGATTCTTTGCGCCTATGTTAATTGCACGATATGCTTCTGGAGGTACAACTTTAATAATCGAAAAAAACACAGGGTTTATGGTGAATAGTGGAGAAGCTTATGCTTTGAACAATGATGTTTTAGAAGTTTCTGGATCTATACCGGCCGATGTTAGTTTTACAATTCAGCAAGCACCACTAAACGGTTGGTTAATTAGAGGTGCAAGTGTTTTACAAGTTGGAGAAACTTTTACACAAGAAGATATTGATGCCATGAATGTGGTTTACATTAATAACGGTACTGGAACTGAAGATACTATTATAGTTGATGGAAAAGATAAAGCTGGAGCAACTTTAGATGCTTTCAATATAAATATAACAGTGCAATAGTGCTAGTAGCCTAACACATGAAAATTAATAGCCCTATGCATTATATAGTAATAATATTATTAGCCATTAGCTCTTGCAGTTCACCCAAGGATGAAAACATTCAACCCATTGAGCCCATAACGCGAATCATTAATTTTTCGGGTTATGAATGGATAGTAAGGACTTCCGATGATGCTAAACAAGGCCCAGGTCCTAATTTGTTTTCAGATTCAGAAGATAATGTTTGGGTAGATGATGAAGGCCGATTACACTTAAAAATTGTACAAAAAGGTGGTTATTGGTACTGTTCAGGAGTCACACTACGTCTATCTCAAGGTTACAAAAAGTATGTTTTTTATGTAGCGAGTAGAGTAGACCAATTGGATGAAAACGTTGTGGGCGGACTTTTTACGTATAAAAACGATAATGAAGAGATCGATATAGAGTTTTCTAAATGGTCTCAGTCTGAAAATCAGGACTCTCAATTTGCAATTCAACCTTCAGATAATGTGGGTAATAAAACGCGTTACGATTTAAATTTGAAAAGCGACTTATCAACGCATTTCTTTGATTGGCAAGCGGGTAGCATAGAATTTGCAAGTTACTATGGACATACTTTGCAACCTAATACAGAAGATGTAATTAGTACATGGGTATATACAGGAAGTGATATTCCTCCTGAAAATGATGAAAAATTAAAAATAAATCTTTGGTTGTTTAGAGGGAATGCCCCAACAAATAATCTACCCGCAGAAATGATTATAGATTGTGTAGAAATACTGTAAGTTTTATAATTATTGAATTAGTCTGCAATTATATAAATTCTGGTTGGTATTAGCTTACCGGCCAGAATTTTTCTAACCTAACATGAAGCACCTACGCTGTGTTTTAATAATAATTTTTAATAAAGAAATGCTAGATTTTACACAGAATATAAACGTTCTTTCTAACAAGGCCACAACAGGTATTGCTGCAGGAAAAGCAGTTGAAGCGTGTATCGTTAAATTACAAAAAACAAAAGAAAAGATACGGATAGTATTTGCAGCAGCACCATCTCAAGATTCTATGCTGGAGTACTTAACACAATCGAAATTGATTGCATGGAATAAGATAGTCGCGTTTCATATGGATGAATATATAGGGCTAGAACCTAATTCACCACAATTATTTTCTTCTTATTTAGAAAAAAACATTTTTTCAAAAGTGCCTTTACATAAAAACATAATTAATGTGAATAATAATGTATCAGAAGAGATAAAAAGGTATACCAATTTGTTAGAAGAAGGACCTATTGATATTGTTTGTTTAGGGATAGGAGAGAATGGGCATTTGGCCTTTAATGATCCGCATGTAGCCGATTTTAATGATCCGGAAATAGTAAAAGTCGTAGAGTTAGATGATGCATGTCGCATACAGCAAGTTAATGATGGTTGTTTCGAGTCTTTCGAAAAGGTGCCTCAAAATGCAATAACATTAACCATACCTACGCTATTAAAAGGTAAACATTTGTTTTGCGTGGTTTTAGGAACTAATAAAAGTGATGCTGTAAAAAATGCACTTACAGAGCCTGTTAACACCGCTTGTCCTGCTTCTATACTTACTACGCATGCCGATTGTAGTTATTATTTTGATAAAAAAGCGTACAAAGGGGTAGAGTTGTTACAAAATGCATAATTAAAAATTAACTTTAAGCCCTAAGATAAATTGTAGATAAGGATATGATGAATTATAAAAATATATTAAAATATTTGTTACTATTAAGTGTTATGCTCACTACTTCGTTTAATATTAATGCACAAACAGTAGCTTCTACCGAAGATTTTAAAGTAAAAGGTTTTCATTTGGACCTTCGTATACAAGTAATGACGCCTGAAGCGCTTAAAACGCTTGCGGACGAGCTTTCCGAGATGGGTATTAATACCTTGGTTATGGAGTGGGAAGGTACTTATCCTTATGAAAAACATGCTGTGATATCTAACAAATACTCATATACACCACAAGAGGTAAAAGATTTTATTGCACACTGTGATAGTTTAGGAATTAAAGTGATTCCCTTGCAACAAAGTTTGGGGCATGTAGAGTACATTTTAAGAAACCCGAGATATAACAACTTAAAAGAAGATAGAAAAGATATTTCGCAATTATGCCCTATGGAAGCTATGGAAAGTAAAGCGCTTTTTAAGGATTTGTTTTCCGATTTGGTAAAAACTCATAATTCAGATTATATTCATATTGGTGGCGATGAAACTTATTTGTTGGGGCACTGCGAAAAATGTCAATTAAAGGTAAAGGAAGAAGGGAAATCGAAATTATTTGTAGATTACATGAAGATGATAACCGAACTCGTTATTGACTTAGGTAAGAAGCCAGTGATGTGGGCTGATATTATTTTGAAACATCCCGAAGCAGCAGCCGATTTACCAAAAGAAACTATTTTTATAGATTGGAATTATGGATGGAGAATAAACCATTTTGGAGATATACCCAAACTTCAAGAATTGGGCTTTACGTTTTGGGGAGCTCCCGCTATTAGGTCGCATCCAGATAATTGGTATGTTACAGATTGGGCAACGCATTTTAAAAACCAGAAAGAATTTATTCCGTATGCAAGAGAAGCAGGATATGAAGGCATGGTTTTAACCTCTTGGTCTACTTCAGGCGTTTATGGGTTTACTTGGGATGTTAATTATGATGTGGTAGATATGGTTCAAATTAGAAATACATATCCATTATCTGGTTTTAGAATTTTAATGGCAAGTTATGCCGAAGCTATCAACCTGAAAACACCTATAAAACCTGAAGATTTTGTAATAGAATATGCCAAAAATAGGTTTGGTTTTAGCAAGAAAGACGGACTAAAATTTTGGAATTTTTTATTAGCTGAACCGGAACTTGTAAGCTACGGAAAGCCAGCTAAAAGTGAAAGCGTGGCAGCAGTTAAAGCTAAATATAATGTGCTTAGAGACGAACTGGTAAAATTAAAACCAAAACGCCATGAAGCAGAATTTAATCAGTTTAAATTAATGGCCGATTTAAGAGTGCATTATTTAGATTTTAAAGCGGTAGATATTAAATATAATGCACCGGATTTCACCAGGTCTCAAGTACCAATATTACTTAAAGAATTAGATGTTATTTTAGAAGATGCTAAGCAGTTAGACAAAAGATTTATAGCGCTTAATAAAGGATTTCTTTATGATGCAGAACTAGAAGAACAGAATAAATTACGAGTACAAGCTGTTCATACGCTTTATGATCGATTGGCTAAATTAAAATAATAAAACAACTATATGGTCTGAAATTATTACCTTGTACTAGACTCACGAACTATCAGTTCTGTTTTTAAAGTAATAGTTTCAGATACTATAGATTCATCCTTTTCTTCAATTTGGCGAATTAATAATTTGGTGGCTGCTTCTCCCATTTGAAAAGCACGGTCATTAATAGTTGTTAAATGAGGTTCTATAATTTTAGAAATAGGATAATTACTAAAACCAACAATAGCCACATCTTCAGGAATATTTATTTTGGCTTTTCTAAATACTTGAATTACACTTACTGCTGTATAATCGTTAGCACAAAATATACCATCTGGTTTTAATGGGCTTTTTAAGTATGTTTCGGCACACGCTACACCTTCGTCATAACTAAGGTTATTGGTGAATAATATTAATGATTCTTCTATAGGTAATTTGTAATGTTTCAGAGCTGCTTTATATCCTTCTAAACGTGCTTTAAATATGTTAGTGGTTTGGCTACCAGAAATATGACCAATTCGGTTGCAACCATTTTTAATAAGATGTTCAGTCGCTAAATAGGCCGATTCAAAATCGTTTATAATTATTTTATTGGCATCAAAATCAGTCGGTACACGATCATAAAAAACTAGCGGAATACCTAGTTTATTGATTTTTTTAAAATGATCACAGTTTTTAGTTTCTATACCTAAGCATACAATAACGCCATCAACCATTTTATTTTGAAGAATTTTTATAATTTCCTTTTCTCTTTTAAGCGAGTCTTTAGATTGAAATATGGTAACATTATAGCCGTTGTTGTATGCAAACTCTTCAATGCCGCTTATAACCAGTGAGTGGAAATGGATATCAATTCGAGGGACAATAACACCTATAGTTTGCGTTTTTTTCTTTCTAAAACTCGAAGCAATAGAGTTAGGTATAAAGCCTAATTCTTCAGCCCGTTTTTGGACCTTCTTTTTTGTAGAATCACTAATGGCAGGATTGTTAGCTAAAGCTCTAGATATGGTAGAGGGCGATAGGTTTAATTCTTTAGCTAAATCTTTTAAGGTTATTCTAGTGTTCTTCATATTAAATACAACAAACGTTTGCTGTTAAGGTTGTTCTGTATTTTACTGTTAAAATAAAAACTTACATTATGTTGAGGTTTTCATTGAAAATAATACAAATTAAATGAATTTAATTTATAAATATCTTTAATAGCTAAAAATAGTTATGCAAACGTTTGCATAGATTGAAAAATATGCTAAATTTGTTATTCATTCTTAATGCGAATAAAATTGTACCTCATTTTTCAAAAGAAAGAGCAATGAGAAATAATTTAATCGCTAAAACTCAAGCCTAAATTCATTATGAAAACGTTTAAAATACTTAATATTTTTCTTCTTTTTTTTATCGCTTTAAGCCATGCTCAAGTTAACATTATACCACGACCTATGGAGGTGTCTATTGGAGATGGTTTTTATGAATTGAATAATAAAACGGCTATTGTCTCCGATGAAATATCTAGAAATCAAGCGGATTATTTAGCTGCTATTTTGGATGATGCTTTTGGAACTAAAACAAAGATTAAGCAAAAAGGAAGAGGTATTGTATTAAAAATAAATCCTGAAATGAAAACGTCTTTAGGAAATGAAGGGTACTACCTTACAACTTCTAAAAAGCAGGTTTTAATTGAGGCATCATCAAATACAGGTTTGTTTTATGGCATTCAATCTTTGAGGCAATTATTACCTAGTGATTTTGAGTTTTCTAAACAATTGAACAAAAAAGTATTAATTCCGCAAGTAGAAATTACCGATAAACCACGTTTTGGATGGCGTTCTTTTATGCTCGATGAGTCTCGACATTTTAAAGGTTCGCAAGTGGTTAAAAATTTATTAGACCAAATGGCGTTGCTTAAAATGAACGTGTTTCATTGGCATCTTACAGACGATCAAGGTTGGAGAATTGAGATTAAAAAATACCCTAATTTAACTAAAGTAGGCGGTTACAGAGAAGACACGCAATCTGTTAGAAAAAGTGATGAACGCTATGGATATCCGCATCAAGGTTTTTATACACAAGAAGAGATAAAAGATATTATTGCTTATGCTGAAGAAAGACAAATTTTAATAGTTCCTGAGATAGAAATGCCTGGTCATGCCATGGCTGCGATAGCATCTTACCCTTGGTTGGGGATTTTAGGAGCAAATACTAAGGTTCCTGAGTTTTTTGGTAAGTTGGACGATTCTTTCAATATAGCCGATCCAAAAGTTTATCAATTTCTAACAGATGTTCTTGAAGAAGTATTCGAGCTTTTTCCTGGTAATGTTGTCCATATTGGCGGAGATGAGGTGATGTTTGATGTTTGGAAAAACTCCGAAATGATACAAAATAAAATAAAAGAAGAAGGATTATCTTCTCCTGCAGATCTTCAAATATTTTTCACCAACCAAATGTCAAGTTTTATGGAAAGTAAAAACCACAGAATGATGGGGTGGAATGAAATACTAGGCGCTAATGTGCACGAATGGCAAGAAGATGCAGATGTGGAAGTGGAGCAGAAATTAGCTAAATCTGCTATTGTGCACTTTTGGAAAGGAAATGTAGACCTTATTAATGAAGCGGTTACTAATGGTTACGATATTGTGAATTCATTACATTCCATGACTTATTTAGATTATAATTATAAAAATTTACCGCTTTCTAAAGCTTATTCTTTCGATCCTATTCCGGAAGGTGTAGATGAAAAATATCATGATAAAATTTTAGGTTCGGGTTGCCAAATGTGGAGTGAATGGATTCCTACGGTACAGCAAATGAACAACCAGGTATTTCCTAGAATTGCTGCTTATGCAGAAGTAGGTTGGACTTCTAAAGTTAATAAAGATTATGAGGTTTTTAAAGAATCACTAAATAAATACAAGAAACGTTGGGAGCTATCAGGTATAGAATATCATAAAGATTTTAAATAATAATTAAATGAAGAAATCTTTAATAGTAAGAAGTCTTTTTATGTTTTCACTATAACTTCTTACTTTATCTTTTAAGGTCAAGTAATCATTACCAATTCCGATTCCTAATCGTAAAAAATATCCAGGTTTAAATTCTGAGTTTTTTATAACATCACTTTTCAGTTGAATTTTAAAAACCGAAGATGATAACATTTCGAGGGTTGTTTTTCCTTCGCCTGTCGTATTTTCTACCAATGAAATGGAAATTTCATTAGAAAAATCGATATTCACCGTTGTGATAATTGCTAGTAAGGGTAATGTAGCCAACAGTATAACAATGATCCACCTGTAATTTCTTTTGAGAACGTACATTTATATTACTTTTTTAAATGATCAATAACTCCAGTTGAAAATACAGTTTTTAATGTTCTTTCTAGTTTGTTTTCATAGGCTATAATAATAGAACTATGTATTATCATTTTATCAAAATCAAAATCAAAATCAAAAACAAAAACTATGGTTAAATAATCTTTTTTTCCTGTTTGATGCCAATTCACGATATGTAAGTTTTCTCCTATTCTCCGTAATCGGTATGGAGTGTCCGCGTTTCTATTACCTTTTCATGGGCCTGAAAATCTATTCATATAGCGATTTTCCGTCGTTAAACTCCATATGTATAGCTTTTCCATCTTGATATTGAAAGTTTAAGGAATACCCGTCTAAAAAATGTTCATCCTCTGCAAATTGAAATTTGTTTTCGTCTGCTAATTTAGTTTGTGAAAAACCTAGACTGCATGTTATAAGACTGATAAATAGTATTAATTTGAGTTTCATTTTCTTTGTTTTTAATGATAGTACAAAGATGAAACAAGTACAGCTTGTGGAAAAGATGAAAATGGGTGTTAAAATGGTTAAAGTAGAACCATTACTTTGTCTTAAAGAGTTTTAGTGGTGAACTCGGATGCTTTTCACGTTATAATTGATTAAGTGGTTTTGCTTAGAATGTTCTTTGAATATTGAGTGAAATAAAGCTAGAAAAACTTCAATTATTGGTGTTATAAAATTTAATAAGAAACGAAAAAAATGAGCTTATGAGTAAAATAGTAGTAATATTCCAACTCAATTGTATATTTTTAATTTTTTAATAAATTACACTAATTATGGCGATTAATTTTGGATTCGATGGAAGCTCTAAAAACAACGATGGTGTTCAGGAAATCCCGTCAAACAAATCTCTGTTAATTCAGAAATTAACAGATTTACCACCATTACTACCCGAGGTTGTAAAAGGGTTGCAAAATACCGAAGCCGTTTTTAAGCACTTTAAACCGAGTGTAAATGTCGTTTTTGATAACCTAGATAAAGGCATGGTTAAGGAAACTATTCGTTTTACCGATATGTTGGATTTTGAAGTTGAAAAAATAGTTTCAAGAAGTGATTTTTTAACAGAGTTGGAACTTAAAAAACGGATCTATTTTGATATTGTAAATAAATTACAAAATAATAGCGAGTTAAAAGAACTCCTTAAAAACAAGGATTCTAAAACAGCTCTTTTGAAAAAAATTCAAGATTTAAAAAAAGAAATAAAAAACTCATAATATAGATGTCATTAATTCAAGATAAAAGTTCTGAAAGTGAAAATAATCGCGATTTTGAGATTAATCAATTAGAAGATTTAAGTTTTGATGTTTTGGAAACCATTATTCCAGAATTAAGATATTTGAACTCTAACAAGCCTCAAGAAAAGCATAACTTTTTAAAAACATCTGTAAGTAAAAAAGATAAAGAAGAGCTTTTATTAACTCTTGATTTATGGGAAGAAATACTTAAAGAGGATGCTGAAACTGATGAGATGATAGATTCTACCTCGCAGAAAATAACAGATACCGGTTTAAATTATATTAAAAATTTAAACTTGTTGGTGCAGAAATCTAAAGATTTGGAGGTGGCGTACAAATCTGTTGCTTTGTTTTTTGAAAATACACAGAAAAAAAAGGTACATAATTTAACCATTTTAAATGCCGATTTAGAACAGCTAAAAGATTTAGATAATCCTGTGTTTATTGATGCTGTGCGCAATGAAATTAACGATGCTTATGATAGGTTAGATTTAGTTGATAATTACTCACTTTTAATTATTCCAGGGTATTTAGGAAGTAATATGGTTTTAGATAAATGGGCTAAAATAGCTCATGATAATAAAGTGTTATTAATTACAGATTTTGCTCATTTGGATGGTCCAGATGATGTGGTAGAACTATTTGAAAGTACAGACCATGTTCGAGCAGATATTTTCTTGTCGAATACCATCATGACCTGTAATTGGTTGGTTGGTAGAGGTAGGCATGATTACATTAATGAGGACGATGATTTATACATTCCGCCATCTACATCCTTAGCAGGTAAAATTTACAGTAATAAAATGTCTCAAGCGAGTGCTGGAACAAAGTTTGGTGTTTTGGCAAGAATTGGAGGTGTAAGTTTTGATCTCAAAAAAAATGATTTAGCATCATTGGAGCGCCTTGGTTTAATTCCGATGGTTTATAAAAATGGCGAGATTATAGCTTTTTCGGCCAAAACAATGTTTAATGGTGATAATTTAGGGCTACAAACTTATTCTGTGGTTAGAGTCTTTGATTACGTAAGCAAGGCGCTTATCGATTATTTTAACAGAAAAACTTTTGAGAATTTTAATGTCCGTACTAGAAAAGAATTTATGCGGGAAATAGTAGATTTTTTAGATAATAACACAGGATCACAAAAATTGATTGAGAGTTTTGCCATAAAGCGTTTAGAACAAGACTCCCAACATAAAGATCGTGTTTACTTAGAATTACATATGGAACCTTATTTTCCTGCTAAAAACTTCTTAATTAGGTTGGATGGTAAAATTGGTGGTTCAGGTAAGGCTAATACTTGGGAAGCGTCTTATGAGCAAAAGGCTAGGGGGTAGTGGTAATTCACGCTGCATTAAAAGCTGTGTAAGCCCCATAGTATAATGAAAATTTGAACTTGTTGACATATGTTGATACAAGACACTTACGTCAATACTGTTTTATCGAATTAAAAAATATAGAAAGTAGAATGAGCTACTTAAATTCTTCAGCCGTTTTAATCCCTGTGCTCATAAAGACCCTGTCAAATTCATTTTTATTTTTAGAAAAATATTGTCGCACTTGTTTTGGAAGGCTATTATCGTAAAATGGATTAAAATTAATCATTGTAATAATATTGTCATTTTTATTCAATATTAAAATTAACCCTCTTTTAAAAAAATCATGATAATTTCCTTCTATATCCTGTTTACTCTCATAATTTTTGTTGTAAGTATATAAGTCATCATAAATATTTTCGGCTTTTATAGATGTGTCGTAAAATAATTCAAATGAAAGGTATGGGCCAGCTGATGAAGATAGTATACAGTTGATGGATTCTGCTTTAAATAAGGAGCTAAAAACTTGAGGTGTTGGGTAATATAAAATACTTTCTTTTATAGAATCATGGTATGTTATTTTCTTTGATGCCATGAATTTATTCAATGAAGCGGAAGATGTTCTAAAGCTTTCATCACAGATTTTAATTTGGCTGGGTTTTGCGATATTAGGAGTTGTAGTTGTTGGTTTTATTGAGTCATTTTTTGATATTATATCATCATATTCTACTGATTTTTCTTTTGACTGTTTACAAGAAAGTCCGATTGCTAATAAAAATATAAGTATATATTTCATTGAATTTATTTTATTGAATATCTTTTAAGTTCGCCCCAAGAACAATTTTACTTTCAACTTTAAAAATTTGTTTGTAAATTCCTGAATAATCATAAATTTTCATTCCTGTTATTTTGCTACCAATTTTAATATAGGATTTAAAAACAACCGAATGGCCATATTGAGGATCATTTACATCTCGTTTTTTTATTTTTTTTAAAACTTTGCTTAAAGAAGTTCCATTCCAATATTGAATCATTGCCCCTTCTTTCAATTTACCTTCCCAGATTTCAGATTCAGAAACTAGTTCGGCATAACCTTTCATAGCGAGTGTTCCTCCTACACCATAACCAAAATATGTTGGGGGTATATTATTAACTACAGTCCCAGAATATAAATAATCTTGACCCGATAAATTTAGGCTAATTACTTCAACACCAAATTCATCCAGGTAAGCCTTTCTAACTCTTGCCATTGAAACAGCAAAACACATTCCATAAGGATTTTGATAAACATTAGCTACGTCAAAGGTTTTTAAAGGTTCACTATAAGTAGGTGGTTCATCGTAGCCTGATGGAGTTCTTATTAAACCTTCTATATTTGAGGTAAGTCGAATACCTATTCTATCTCCGAACTTGAAAATTACCTTAATCCTCCCACAATGCACATTTTTGAGTTCTCCTACATTCCACTCTTCATTGTCATCGTCTTTAGCATGAAAATCAATATAAAATGCCTTACTAGTTTTTGCTGTAAATTCTAGCTCTAAATTAAATTCTGTATTATATGATGCCGTAAATTCTTGTTTGCTTGTTATCTTTATTTCAGGATCCTTCTCAGATAAATGTACGCTTATAATACCATCGTCATCATCACTATCCACAGACCCTTTCTTAACTTTAAAAGAAAGTTTTATTTTATCTTTTGAAGTTGTTAATTGTTGCGTAATAAAAGTTCGTTCATCTTCGTCTATATATTTTGATAATGTGGTTTCTTCGTTCTTACCGTTTTTATCTTTAACATCAGATAAAGTATCACCATCAATTAAATAGGTGTTTTCACGAGGATCTTTTATTTCTTGAGGAGTGACTTTTACCAATGGTAAAAACTCATCCATTAATAAACCAGATGAAGTTTTCGAGTTACTAGAGTTGTCTGATTGTGTTGCAGTAGGCATAGCTTAGTTTTGTTTTTTTGCGATTAATTCTACTTTCATCGTGTCGGCAGTAACTTCCAGACCTAATAACTGGTCATTTTCTAATAATTCTCCATTATATTCGAAATTGAAATCACTATCGCTTAAGTCTAAATCGATAGATTTACCGACCATACCACTTGTATTAATTAAAAGAAAGACAGTTTTATTTTTTCGAAGTTTAGATATTTGTTCTCCTTCACTATTTTCGTAGTACAAATCAAGAATAGAAGTTTCTTCTTCTTGAGTAGCTGTCTCCTCAACCTCTTCAAACGGATTACTAGGATTCCATTTTTTTTCATGAATAGTTCCTCTAACACGACTAATACCATAAGATATTATAATGTGCATATACATTGGATCATCGCCTGTAGATGAAAAATGCTCGTATAAATTAATAATATGTGCATTGGCAAACTCAATATCAAAATCTTTTTGGAAGCCATCGCGTTTAAAAAAACGAATGTATCCTTTAAACATGCGGTCTGGATGGAACATGTAATTATAAAACAACTCGTCGTCTTTAGTAGACTCGAAAGCAAGTTGTAAAGGCTCACTAACGGGCAGTTGTGTGGGCCTGCCATTGTAATCGGCTATTTGTGAGTAAACTAGAACTGAGTTTAGTAGGTTTCGCTCTTGGCCTTCTATATATAGTTTTGCTTTAAATGACACTTATATGCGTTTTAATTAGTTGGAAACAAGGTAAAAAAAAAACCTTAATATTTGAAGATTAAGGTTTTTTTTGTGAGAATTTTATTCTTCAGAAATAATAATGTTATCTATTTGGTATTCTGTTTCAGATGGTGTACTACTTTTTTTGTTATATCTAAAACCTATTCTAAAACTATCATAATCGCTAGGTATAGTAATTGTAGTTTCTTTTGTTATAAAACCACTTGTGTCTTCTGAAAGTACAATATCATCGATTTCGTTAGCTTCTGAAAAATTAATATTATCTCCTGAAACATTTTCTACAATAAATATTTCAAGATCATTACTATTAAAATTATTTACATTGATGTCTACTGAAAGCTTTAATGTACGTGTATTAACTATCTGTACTTCTTTAGTGATTAACCAAGCATCGTATTTTTGAGTAGGTCCACCTTTTTCTATTTCGGCAAAAATATTATCATTTGTTTTTTTTGCTTCCCAACGTATAAAAAGTTGTGGGTCTGAAATATTGATATTCTCCCATCCATCTAGCTCAATAATCTCATTAGTATCTGTTACACTTTGAAAATCTTCATATAGCAACACACTATCATCTATGCAGCGCTCTTCTGTAAAGTCGATATCATTAGTATCTCTAATAATAAGTTTGTTTTTTGAAAGTATTGCAGTTATTGCACCTTGTTCTGTAGGGAAGGGTAGCGCTTTAAATGTAGATAAACCGCTATTTTGTAAAATAATGGTTTGGGTATCTTCATCTATGCAATTGATTAAAGTTTTATCCACATCACTGTTGTTATCTATATTGGCATACGTTGTGTTTAATTGCTCATCAATAATTTGCACATTTTCGATAGATACTAAAATTGTTGAAAGAGGTTCATCTGAATTAGCAGCTTCTAGAATTTCGTTTATCGTTATTGTTTTAGGAACAATTGCTTCGTTATTATTTGTTGAGATAACAAAATCTTGAAAATCGTCGCTAGAAATGGGGGTGATTTCTCCATTGCTATAAGCACCAATATGGATTACATTCTCCTCTTTTTGCATACCAAGTCCGTTAAGCTTTAAGAGAATTTCTTGACCTATACCGTGAGTAAGGTAAATATTATCTAGGGCAACATCTATAACAACGCCACTTGTAGGGTCCTCAGTTTTATCTTGTATGTAAATTTGCTGATTTATGTTTTTGCTAACATCACTAGAAATAATAAATCCTGAAGCTATTAAAGTAGCTCCATTTTGTACTTGATTAAATTCTACAATATCGTTTTCATATAAGCTAGTAATAGCAAGCAATTCGGTATTAGCTTCTATATCTTTATCTTGCTCTGGCGTTATAGCGTTATCATCATCTCCACAAGCAAATAGAGTGGCTACAATTATGCTTAATAACATAAAGGGTTTTAGATAGGTGTTTTTCATGTTTTGGGGTTTTAGCTTTTTTAATTTATCTTAAAGTGGGGGTAGGTAGTTTTCGGTTTTTATTTTAAAATAGAAAAAACCTTAACCGATTAAAGCTAAGGTTTTTTTTAAGGTTTTTATTCTTCAGAAATAACAATGTTATCTATTTGGTATTCTGTATTGGCTCCACCTATTTCTTTATTATATCTAAACCCAATTCTAAAACTATCTAGATCGTCAGGTATAGTTATGGTTGCTTCTTTTGTTATAAAATCATCAGTGTTTTCTAAAGGTACAATATCATCTATTTCGTTAGCTTCGGAAAAATTAATATCATCTCCAGTTACACTGTCTACAATAAATATTTGCAGATTATCAATATTTCTTGAATTTACATTAATATTTAGATTAACTTTTAACGTTCGAGAATTTTGTATCTGTATTTCTTTAGTGATTAGCCAAGCTTGATATTTATCTGAAGGACCTCCTTTTGCTATTTCAGCAAAAATATTATCTCCCGTTTTTTTTGCTTTCCAACGTATAAGAAGTTCTGGATTTGAAATATTGACATTTTCCCATCCATCTAGGTTAATAGCAGAACTAGTATCTGTTATATCTTGAAAATCTTCATATAGCAATACACTATCATCTATGCAGCGCTCTTCTGTAAAGTCGATATCATTAGTATCTCTAATAATAAGTTTGTTTTTTGAAAGTATTGCAGTAATTGTACCTTGTTCTGTAGGGAAGGGTAGCGCTTTAAATGTAGATAAACCGCTATTTTGTAAAATAATGGTTTGGGTATCTTCATCTGTGCAATTGATTAAAGTTTTATCTACATCACTGCTGTTATCTACATTGGCATACGTTGTGTTTAATTGCTCATCAATAATTTGCACATTTTCGATAGATACTAAAATTGTTGGAAGAGGTTCATCTGAATTAGCAGCTTCTAAAATTTTGTTTATCGTTAATATTTTAGGAACAATAGTTTCTTTGGTATTTGTTCTAATAACAAAATCTTGAAAATCATCGCCCGAAATAGGAGTAATGGCACCATCGTTATATACACCAATATGTAGTTCGTTACCAACTTTCTTCATACCTAAGCCGTTAAGTTTAATTAACACTTCGCGACCTATTCCGTGAGTTAAAAAAATGTTATCTAGTTCAACATCTATTACAAGACCACTTGTAGCATCTTCTGTTTTGTCTTGTATATAAATTTGGTTATTTATATTAGAACTAACATCACTAGAAATAATAAAACCAGAAGTGACTAATTCTCCTCCGTTTTGTACCTGATCGAACTCAATTACATTACCTGTAAATAAATCTGTAATAGCAAGTAATTCGGTATTAGCTTCAACATCGGTTGGGTTGTCTTTATCTAAATCTGGTATGCTAATGTCGTCATTGCTAGCACAAGAAAATGTGGTGGCGATAATTAAACTAATTACAATAATGGGGTTTAAAAAGAAGTTTTTCATGTTTTGTTTTTGTTATAGTTTTTAAAATCTGTAATAAATATTTGCAAAATAGGTAGCACCGTAACCTTTCCAGTAACGATTTCCATATAGTGGTTGTTCGCGTTTAGAGTCTTCTAATAAGGCATCATATTTTATTTGTCCTTGAGTTTCATACCCACCTAGTTCGTGTTTTTGACCTAAAATATTATTTACACCTGCTTTAAAGCCAATGTGGTTATTATTAATTTCCCAATATTTTCCACCAAATAAGTTAATAGTTAGGTAGTTGTCTAGTTTTTCTTGCTTTAATAATGCTGTAGCATCTTGAGTGTTAAAGCTTTCGAATACAGCGCCATCTGTATCTAAGAAAAAATCGCGCGATCTAAAGTAAGGGTTTATGTCTACATAGCTACCGGTAAAGTAATTACCCATGGCCTCAAACCACCAGTTATCTTCATCTTTATACTCAAAACCTATAGAATACACATTAGATGGCGTACCAGATACGTGTACATTTTTTAAAGCGGCTTCACCTAGGTTTTCAACATGACCTTCAGAAATAATATATTGTAAATTGGCGTTTTTTGCATATCTAAAATCGCCTATGGCTACAGCACTTTTTAGGCTTAGAGTTTTAAGTAATTTGTAAGCTAAACCAAGTTCTACACCCATATATTTTTTATCTACATCTGTAAGCACTTCTTGTATGGTAGACGATGTGTTTTGGTTGAAACTAGACCCTAAGAAAGTTCTGTTTGATATACCGTCGGAATTTTGATTAAAATAAGCAGTGGCACTCGCCTGAAGTAAAGGGGAACTATATTCGTATTTTATTTCGGCCGAAAGGTTTGTAGTTTGTACAATATCTATAAACTCTTCTAAACCACTAATATCTTCACTAGTTAATGTTCCTGAAGGTAACGTATTGAAATCAATAGTAGAGAAATCTCTTGGGTTATCACTTTCTCTGGCGTTTAAAAATATGTTATTTAGGTTTGGTGCATTTTTACCGTATAAAGCTCTAATGCTAAATTTATTTTCTGAATTTACTTCAACACCAACACCTAATTTTACATTGTAGTCTAAAAATGTATATTCTTCTCCTTCGCCTAATGACATATATGGAGATTTTCCGTTTTGATAA
Organism: Algibacter sp. L3A6; assembly: GCF_009796825.1. Lineage (GTDB taxonomy): Bacteria > Bacteroidota > Bacteroidia > Flavobacteriales > Flavobacteriaceae > Algibacter. Next base: position 4,451,144 of record NZ_CP047030.1, on the reverse strand, counting down.
TTACCATCTCTAGTATTATTAGAGTATTTAAGGTTTGCACCAATAAAAGCATCAAATTGGTCGTACTTATAATCTGCTTGAAGAAACCCTTTAAAGGCTACTCTATTTAAGTCGTAATTATATCTAAAATCATCATCAGTAGAAACTATTCGATTTGGGTTTAATAAATCGGATTGTATTTCATCTCCAGAACCCTCAATAGTATTAACATCCAAATAACCTTGACCTCCTAAAAGGTTTTTTATTCTTGCGAAATTATTCGTATTATAATTTTCGTAACCCACAGAAGCGTTAATGTTTAAAAGAGAATTTATTTTAAAATCTGCTACAGAGTTAACCGAAAGATTAGAGTGCTTTTCAACATCTTCGTAAAGTGCATAAATAGAAGTGCTTAAATTACTATTAATATTAGTATCAAATAAATCGAACCAATTAATTTGACCATTATTCTGAAATTCTTCTCTTGCTAAAGTAGCACCTTCATAGTCTGGGTTATCGGCATCTGCAAAGAAAAAACTTGGTAGGGCAGAAGCTCTACTTGGGTTTGGATCTTCACCAAAAGAGTCCGAAATATTATTAGTATTATCAATACTAGCACCATTAAAATCTAAACGACTTCTAGCTTTAGTGCCAAAACTATAAGCAACATTAGTTTGAACTTTAGTGTTAGGCCCCAAGTTTAGATAATGATTTAACATTAAAAGGGGGTGCGATATACTTTGAGCACTAGAGTTGTGAATTTCGTCGTTTACTGTTCCCCAGTTACTATTGTACTTATTATCTTTAAGGTTGAAAACTTCGTTGGTGTTTGCAGATCTTCCATTACGGCTGGTTCCATTAAAAATACCAGTAAAGTTAATAGCATTATTAGTATTTATTCTAGATTCTGCGCTAATAAGAAGCGAGTTAGAATCGTATGGTGTGCCATCAAAATAACCTTCGTTAAAAGCAGTTCTTTTTGTAGCAGAAACAGCTAGTGAAAATCCGTTAGCATTTCTTCCAGTGGCATACGTCGCGTTCACGCCATGAGAAAAGCGTCGGTTAGAAGAGAAGTAAGAAACTTTACCTCCTTTTCTTTGTGAAGATGCCCTGGTGTCTATATTTAAATTTCCTAAAGTACCACCTAAACTATATTTAGATGAAGATAAACCAAAGCTTAAATAGTTATTCTGCATAGCTTCCTCTACACCTCCAATACTATTCCATTCGGTATCTCCGTTTAAAGGTGAGTTATTAACCACACCATTAATCATTACTTCGCCGTTTGCTCCCTCTTGTCCTCTTACTTTATAAAAGGCAGAACTAAATTGAGTAGCCGCTGTTTTTAAGAAAATATCGTTTGAGGATTGATAAAAACCAGCATTATTAGTTACTGTATTATTATCTGCGTATAATTGATCTTCTGTAAAAGTATTTATCTGTTGGTTTTGTATATCATAAAGATCATTCCCTAAAGTGATACCATCCACATAGGCAATTTTCCCGCTATTAATAAAAATATCGTACATTTTTGGAGTGTACTCATCTTTAGCAACTTTTATTCTAATAGGTCCTTCAGGAACATTACCATTAAAAACAAAGTAGCCATCCTCATCTGTTGTAGTCGTCATAAAAGATCCTACAATGTTTATTCGAGCATCTTTAATAACCTTTTTGGTTTGTTTGTGAGTTACAGTTCCGGTTAGGGAAGTACCAGATAATATTATTTTTTTGTCTTCAGGATCTTCATCTTCCTCTTCTTCAATATGTAGATTTATGTCTTTAACATTAGCTACTTTGCCTTCAAAAATTTCAATTTCAAACCTTCGAGTTATATAACCAACCTTTCTAATTATAACGGTTATTTTGCCTAGAGGTAAATCTTCTTCAATAAAAAACTCTCCAAGGGCATTTGTTTTTTGAATTATCGGAGTGTTTTCAATTATAACAAAGGCATCAGTTATAGGTTTTTTACTAATATTTTCTATCGTATTTCCTTTTAAGGAGGCTAATTGAGACCATCCAGAGAAACACACACAGAAGAAACAAAGTGTGTAAAAAAATCTTATCATTTAATTTAACTTTTTTAAATTTTTCGAATATACGAGGTTAATTAGGGATTGCGACTAAATTTTTACATTTTTTCTCACAAAAATACTTTTTTTCTTACAAAGAAACAGTAGGGAATACATGACTTTTAAAGGTGTTTGTAAGCCTTGCTATCGTTTTTTTTTGAAAGATTTATTTGTTGCTTTTTGAAATCCCTTTATGGTTTTTATAATTATTTTTTGGTTTGTTTTGGAATGAATTTCACGACATTGTTTTCGAGTTTAATTTCGACTACCTGTGGCGGTTTAATTTCATCTGCAATTATCATTTTAGCTAAAGGTCTTTTTAATTGATTTCTAATCACACCTTTTAACGGTCTAACACCATATACGGGAGAAAACCCATTAAGGGCTAAGTAGGTTCGTGTTTCTTCGTTAATTTCTAGAGTTATACCTAAACGTTCGGCCATGTTTAATAGCTCCTTTTTTAAGTGTAAATTGAAAATAGATACTGCTATTTTTTCTGAAATAGGAGCGAAGGGAACAATTTCTGTAATACGCCCTAAAAATTCTGGTCGGAAATAATTAGCCATAATATCTGTAAGCTGGTTCGATGTAGGTACGTCGCCTTTTTCCATGGTTTTAGATATAAAATCTGAACCAATATTGGAGGTGAACAAAATAACGGCATTAGAGAAATCACCTTCTTTACCCAATCGATCGTGTAACTTTCCTTCATCTAGAATTTGAAGAAAAACATCGAAAACAGATTGGTGTGCTTTTTCAATTTCATCAAAAAGAACAATAGCGTATGGCTTTTGGCGTATTTTGTTAACTAAAACACCACCTTCTTCATAACCTACGTAACCTGGAGGTGCTCCATATAACAAGGCGGCAGAATGCTCTTCTTTAAATTCCGACATATCAAAACGGATGATAGCATTTTCGTCGTTAAATAGAAACTCAGCTAAAGATTTTGCTAATTCTGTTTTTCCTGTTCCTGTTGGTCCAGAGAAAAAGAAAGAACCAATGGGTTGCCCGGGTTTTGATAATCCAGATCTAGATTCTACTATGGCGTCGGAAATGGTTTTAATGGCAACATCTTGACCAATAACACGTTTTCTTAAAGTGTCTTCCATATCCAAAAGGCGTTCTTTTTCTTGCGTTTGAACTTTTCCTGCAGGAATACCTGTAATTATGGATACCATAGCTGCCAAATCACTATCTGTTACTTCAGTGATTTCTTTTTCGGCATGGGTTTTTATTTTTTCTAATAGCGCAATAATACTTGCTTGCTTTTCTTCTATAGTTTTATGGTTTGTTGGATCTTCATCTAAATATTGATCTAAAACAATAGCACTAACTTTATTGGTTAGCGATAGGTAAAACCAGTCTAATTCTTCAAGGCGTTGGTCTTGGGTTTTTTTATCGTTTTCTTTTTGTAAATCTAAAAACTCTGATTTTAAAGATTCTATATCGTTAGGTAACGATTGTTTGGAAACTTTAACGGCAGACATGGTTCGGTCAATTAAATCGATTCCTGAATCGGGAAGGCTTTTTTCCTTCAGGTAACGCTTAGCTAACCTTATAATTTCTCTAATAGAATCATCGGCAATGTTTAATTCGTGATGTTCTGTATAAAGTTTAGCATTATTACTTATCATTCTAAAAGCTAACTCATCGTCTGGTTCTTCAACCTGTAGAGTTTCCATTCGTCTTTCTAAACCTTCATCAACAGCTATTAATTTTCTGTAATTTTCTGAAGTTGTAGCTGTAATTAAGGTTACACCTCCTGTGTTAATTTCAGATTTAATAGCATTGGCAATACTTTTATTTGTGGCTTTATCTTCTAGAAGCGTGTGGAAATCATCGATAAAGATGATAGGCTTTTCGTAATTTCTAGATTCTTTAAAAATGTTTAATAAACGATCTTCAATTTCTCCTTTATAAGAAGCTGCCGATAATAAAATAGATGTGTTTACTTCAAATAAAGTAGCGTCCTTTAAACTGTCTACAATGTTACCGTTATATATAGCTGCTGCAAAACATTCAATTAAAGCAGTTTTTCCAACACCAGATTCTCCTAATATAATAACATGTGGTTTAGATTTTCTATTTAGAATTTCAGAAATTTGCTTTAGTTCTTTATCTCGCCCAATAATAAAGTCATATTTGCCTGTGGCGGCATCGATAAGTTTGTTGGTTGCATATTTATCTAGATTATCATCATTTGAGTTAGAACCTATATTAGCAGTTTTTTTTGAAGTAGCAGTCGCGCTGTCTTTAAACTTATCACTAAGTTGCGTATGGGTAACGGGTAAGGATTTTAATTGATCGAAACTAAAGCCAACTCCAGGTGTTATGGCCGCAACAAAAAGGCTTAACAAATCGGGATAGTTATCATCTAAAGTTGTTTTTACATCTTCTGCTTCTACTAATACTGTTTGTGCATCACTATCGGCTGTTATGTCTTTATGGTTATGCGAGCGTTTTGGGTAGCTTTCCAAATGCACGTTTGCCCATTCTTCAATGAAATAAACATCAATATCATTGTTAAACAACAAGCGCATTAGTGCAAAATCTTTATTTAGAGCCGCCTTAATAAGATGCGCGGTGCCATAATTTTCATGTTGATATTCTTTTGCTATTTGGTGTGCTATGTGTACAACTTTGTCGAAATCTTGCATGCCTTACTAACGTTTATTTTAAGAAAAATTAATTAAAGAATTATTCAAAAGTAATATTTTGAAAAGTGAAAATCACAAAAAATATTGAACTATTAATTTGTAAAAATATAATATTTTTCTTTCTTATTGGTTATTTGGGAGTTAGAGGTTTTTTTTAAAGATATCCGTTTAAAATTCTTTCAAGTTTATTTTTTTTAATAGATTTGTTGCTGGCGTTCATGCCGTTATATATATTTAATCAGGTAATTTTTACCACAAAACAAATTTTTATGGCTTTTAAAACAAAGTTAAAAGTAGGAGGAAATGAGTACAACGTATTAAGTTGTAGTTATGCTCTTAAACAAGAAACAGATGCAACTGGAAGACCTTCTTCTGTAACAAGAGGAGGAGAGATTAAAGTTACAATCGAATCAACAGGCGGAACAGAATTGTTCGAATGGCAATGTAGTAGTTTTGAGCGCAGAGATGGATCTATTGAATTTACAAAAAGAGACACTGATGCTAAATTAAAAGAAGTAAACTTCGAAGAAGGATACTTAACTTTTTACAGAGAAGATTTTGATGCTTCAGGTACTAATCCATTAACTCAAACGTTTACTATTTCTGCTAAGAAACTTTCTAGTGGTGGTGGAATTCATGAGAATGAGTGGCCAGTATAATTAGATTCTTTTTAGTCGTTTTTTTATGACTAAATGAATAATATTACAAAAAGAGGATGTTTGAGTTTTTTCAGACATTCTCTTTTATTCTTAAAATAACTTAGCTATATTAGCGGGGTGAAAGTTAAATTTTTAATATATATATAAACATATTATGGCATCAAATAAAGTTGGACTTGGTGGTAATGTAACGGATGTCGATGCTGGTGAAGCATTAAATGAAATCCCTCAAAACAGAACACTTATAGCGGGTAAGCTTACTCCAAACACTCCTATAAAACCAGAAGCAGTAGAAGGATTAAGAACGGTTGAAGATGTTTTTGAACACTTTTCTCCAGAGCTTAATATTGCATACGAAGATAAAGAAGGTGGTACGATTAACGAAGCTACTAAATTTAATAATCTAGGAGATTTCGGGAAAAGAGGAATTACTGAAGGTAGTGATTTTTTAAAAGGCCTTGAAATTGAAAGCGAGCAATACAAAAAAATAATTAAGCAACTTAAAACGAATAAAGTTCTTAAGCAGGCGTTACAAGATGAAGAATCAAAACAAGCATTAGTTTCTACTTTAGAAATGCTAATTGAGGAGTTAAGTACCGCTAAATAAAGATATAATTAAGATATGGCAAATACAGAAAATAGTCAGCAAAGCTTACAAGAAAAATCTTATTCGCAACAAATTCAAGAAAAATCCAATGCGTTAACTAAATACGGAGGGTTTGATCTTTTAGAATCTGCAATTGATAATGTTCAAAATTTAAACCCTGAGCGTAAAGCAAGGCGTAAAATATTTTTAACAGAAAATAATAAAAAACAAGAACGTAGTGATTTACTTAAAGTATTAAAACTATGGTCGGAAACGCTAAAGTCTGATGGTGATCTTATTGACATTATAGAAAAAACAGACGAAAAAGCAGAGCATTCTAAAGCGGTCTTAAAAAAGAACTTAAAAATAGCGTTAGATGAAACAAGAGAGCTAGAAGCATCTTATCGTTCTGTAGCGTTGTTTTACAAAAATACAGATGAAGCGTCTATTAAGAATGCAACTATTGTAAATGCTGAGATGGATCAATTATCAGATCTTGATAATACAAGATTTTTTGATTATATCCGTGAAGAAATAGTATCTAGTTATGATCGTTTAGACTTAAGAGATAATTACGCTTTACTAGTGTTACCTGGATATTTAGGTAGTAAAGCCGTAGTAGATAAATGGGCTAAAATGGCGCATAGCAATAAAGTAACTATGGTTACCGATTTTGCGCATTTAGATGAGCCGGACGATGTTATGGAGCTTTTTGAAAGTGCAAACTTAGCAAGTGGAGATGCTTATCTATCTAATACCATTATGACATGTAATTGGTTGGTAGGAAGAAATAAAGAAACAGAACTAGGAGAAGAAGAAGATGTTTTTGTTCCACCATCTGGAGCTTTAGCTGGTAGCATGTATAAAACACTGATGTCTCAGGTAACTGCAGGTAAAAAACATGGTGGTTTAAGTGAAGTAGAATCTGTACGCTTTGATTTAAAAAAGAGTGAGATTGCTACATTAGAAAGCTTAGGTTTAGTACCTATGGTTAACGAATATGGTAAGGTTATGGCATTTTCTGCTAAAACATTATTTAATGGCGATAACATCGGTCTGCAAACATACTCTGTAGTTCGTGTGTTTGATTACATATCTAAAGTTTTAATGGACTTTTTAAATCGTCGTGCTTTTGAAAACTTTAATACTAAAACTAGAAACGAAATTTTAAAACAAATTGTTAAGTTTTTAGATGGTGTTACTGGTCCAGATAAGTTAATTGAAAACTTTGATATTAAAAGGTTTGAACAAGACCGAGATCAAAAAGATAAAATACACGTGGATATTCGGTTAAAACCGTATTTCCCTGCAAAAAACTTCTTAATTACTATGGATGGTCAAAAAGGAGATGAAGGTACCGAGTGGGATACTGACTATGCAGAACAATAATATTTAGTTTTTGAAAATATAAGAAGCTGCCTAAAAACCATAAGGTGGCTTTTTTTTGTTCAATATACTTATTTAGCACATTTTTATGATGTTTTAATAATTTACTGTTTTAAATATTGAGATATACGATAATAGCTTTTACGCCCTCTCGTTTAGGCAAAGCTAGTATTAAAATCAAAGCTTATAATGCAACATAAATATTATAAATTACCACTAAATGCCACTGCGTTAATTAATAATGGATCCGTAGAGAAATCTAGTATTGAGGAGTCTGTTGCTAATTATATTCATTTAATAATGACCACGCGTTTTGGTGAGTGTAATTTCGATTTATCTTTTGGATGTGCCGTTTGGGATGTCGATTTTAATAATATATCGTCTGATAATAAGCTTAGAGTTATTGTCTCTGATTCTCTAGTAAAATCATTGAAAAAGCATGAAACTAGACTTTCTAACTTAGAATTTGATGTAAATATAGAACAAGAAGAAATAAATATTAAACGCGAGAAAAGTAGAATTAAAAAATCTGTATATGTAATGGTTAAAGGTGTCGTTAAAAAAACGAATGAACCTTTTAAATATGTAGAGCATTTTTATATAGCCCCTTTATCTTATTGAAATTATGAGTTATACCACTAAGGAGGATATAAAGAACCGGATGATGAAAAAGGCTGCAAGCCTTTGGAATATACCTGCAAATGAAATTGCCGATTCTTTTGATCCTATAATCTCTTTATTACTATCGGCATGTGCATCAGAGCTAGAAAAGCTTTCTGGTGATATTAGTGATTCTCATATTAGAGTTACCGAGCGACTTATTCAGTTAATGACGCCGTTGTCTACATTTGATGTAAAACCTGCGCATACTATTGCTTATTGCGAATCTTTAGAGCCGAAAACAATAATTACTGCGGAGCATCAATTATATTATAAAAAAAAAACGACTTCACAGAGACTGGCTCAAGGGTATAAAGATATCTTTTTTACACCCACACAAAATACAAAGCTTTTAGATGCTAGAGTAAAACACATTGTAACGGGTAATAAACTTTTTACGTTTTCTGATAAAAAATCGAAAGACCTAGCTCAAATGTTGGGAAACGAATTTGATTTAGAAGCGGGCACGCTTTATATTGGTTTAGAAAGTGAGCATAAAAACTTAGATCTTAATGATGTCTCATTTTACTTTGAGTACATGGGCGTGGCTAACAAAGATCTTTTTTATCATCATTTAAGTAATGCCACATGGTATCTTGGTGATCAAAAAATAAATACCATTGATGGTTACTATAATAGTGAAGAATTAGATAGAATTACGCTCGAAAATATTTTAGATGGAAATACAAGCAAAGCAAGTACGCTTTGTGGAGAAATTAATAAATACTATCAAAAGCATTTTGTAACATTAAAACTACCAAATAAAGTAGAAGATTTTCCTGATTATCCAGAATTACAAAACTTTAAAAACCCTAAAAATGATGCTTTTTTAGGAAGCGATTTGTTGTGGTTAAAAGTTGAGTTTTCTAGTATTATATCATCAAAAGCCTTAGAACAGCTGTATTGTTCCATAAATGCATTTCCTGTTTTAAATAGAAAATGGAATAATATTAGTTATAAAATGAAGGATTTTATAGATATAATTCCCATTCTTTCAGAAGACCCTTTTTTCGATGTAAAATCTATTGAAAATGCTAACGGAAAAACTTATAAACTGGAAGCTGAAAATGTTGATGAAGTTTACAAGGGCACTTATTTTCTTAGAAGTGCAAACGTAGGTAAGCTAGATTCTAGAAAAGCAAAAGAATACATTGTTCATTTATTAGAGTTGCTTAGAGATGAAAGTGCTGCTTTTAAGTTTTTTAATCACGAATTTTTACAAAATAATTTAAACACCTTAAATCAAACTATTGCGTTAATAGAGAAAAAAGCGAACGAAGTAGTCGATAGTTCTTTACATACTAATTATGTTTATTTAAATCCTTTTACAAGTAGTGAAAATATTAATGTAACCTATTGGACCACAAATGGAGAGGAAGCAAACCATATAAAGGCAAGAAAAAGTCTTGAAATTTATAAAGGCCCTAATTTAAAAACGAAAAGCAGTTATTTTTTAAGACCTGTTTTTGGCGGTAGTAATAGTTTAACTATGGAGCAGCGTATAGAGGCTTACAGACGCGTTACTTTAACAAAAAATAGAATTGTAACCGAGGAAGATTTAAAAGCGGTATGTTACGAATTGTATGGCAAAAACATAAAGCATATTGAAGTTAAAAAGGGTTTTATGACAGATTTGTCTATAACCAAAGGGATTTTGCAATGCATTGAAATTATCTTAATACCTAGTGAAAACGGGAACTTAAAACCTTACGAGTGGGATTATTTAAATGAAAATTTACTGTCTATTCTAAAAAAACAAGCAGTAAATATTTTTCCTTATAAAATTGTGATTAAAGAATTATAAAATAATTTAACAAATGAGTAAATCTAAGAACGAAAATTTAACAAAATATCTAGATAAAAATGTAGTGTATTTGTTTTTGGTAGTCTTTTTTATTTCAGGGAGTGCTTTGGCGTACAGGTATTACACAGATTTTCCTTGTGATCAAATTAATATTGATATTAAGGCCAACGACTATAGAGTAGGTGAGCTTATAAAATTTACAGACATTACGGAACAAGGTCAGAGTTGGGAGTGGGATTTTGGCGATAGTACCGACGTTTCTGTTACTAGTCAAGCTTTTCATATCTATAAAGAGCCTGGAGAATATAACGTTAGATTATTAGTGAATAATAGCTGCGAAAAAACAGAGACGATTATTATTAAAGAGAAAAAGTTTGTTTTAGATCCTACTAAAATTCCAAATTTAATTATACCAGATAGTATTACCGTAGGGCAAGAGTTAAAAGTTATAGATAACACAAAAAATGCTTACAGTTGGGAGTGGCGTTTTGGTGAAACCGCTAATGCCAATGCTACAACTAGATCTGCAACATATGTTTATGAAGAATCTGGTTTAAAAACCATAACATTAGTTGTTAATGGTGATATACAGCACATCGGTAAAAAAAGAATTCGGGTTTATGAGAAGGAAACACCAACTGCACAAATTGATGCTCCAATAATTGAACCAGAAAGGCCAATAGGTTGGGATATACCGTATGAGCCCGTTTTGGCTGATGATAAAAATGAAGAAGAGCAGTTGGAAAATATTGAAGTACCTTACATTAGCGAACCTGATTTAGAAAAAAGGCTTTACAAAGTGTCGGAAAGTAAAATTACCGAAAAAGAATTTTCGAACTATTTCTGTGGAGACGTTAATAAGCCTATTGTTGTAAACGGAAGGAATACCACATTTTTGGTGTTCTGTCAAAAAATTAGAGGGAAAAGAATTAATATAAAACGATTAACTATTTTTAGAAATGATGGTTCTAATTGTATTAAAAATTTGAATATAGAATATAGCAGAAAAATTCTTTAAATTATGGAATCTAAATATAAGCATAGAGTAAATTGGGCAGATGGAATGAAAATTAATAAAGACCACTTTATTGATTTTGAAGATTCTTTAATGCAACAACTTATGTTGGTAAATAGTAATTTTATTCATCAAAATAACTTCGGTTTACTGCCTAATCCTGGAGATAGCGATTTACCTGTAAAACTTTCCGTTTCTATGGACGGACAAGAAAGTGTAATTGTTGTTGTAAATAAGTGTAATGCCGTTACTTTAGGTGGTTATCAAATAATAATTAATAAAGATATTAATGCATATTTGGAACAATCTGGGCACCTTATTAAAAGCAAATTTGCAATTAATAATGAAGATAGCGTTTGGTATATTGTGCTTTCAGTAAACCCTTATAGTAGAATTCCAATTGGATATGCAAACCCAAACGAGGAACCTGCTAGAAAGCCGTTTGTTGTTGGTAAATATCAAATTTCATTACTTTCAGAGCATCATATCAATAGCAAAGAAGTTGGGTTGAATAGTATAATATTAGGTAAAGTTATTATTGAAGATAACACGTCTACCTTAGTAGAAGATTTTATTCCACCATGTACCTCTATACAAAGTCATCCGGACTTACAGCACACCTTTGTAGAAGTGGGTGCGTTTTTTAATGCTATAGAATTATACTGTACGCAGGTTATTCAAAAAATACACCAAAAAAAGCAAGCAAACGATCTTGCTAAAATGGTTTTAGTACTATCTACAGATGTTTTAGCTTATTTAAGAGGTATAATTTCTACTTATCGTATTAATGATAAATACGCTTCACCTGTAGAGATGGTTATTAAACTTATTAATTTAGCTAGAACCATTAAAGGAAGTTTAGATATATATGCAGGTACAGGAAAAGAGGAGTTGTTAAACTACCTTACCGATTGGTGTGATGTAAATCAAGGAGCGTTTGAAAATGTTTTAAATGAAATGATTAGCTTAGAGTATATCCATACAGATGTTAATGCCTCTATTGAAAAAGCATCGTCGTTTACGGTACTCATGAATGCTTTATTTAAGAAGCTAAACGAATTAGAATACATTGGAAAAAAATCAGATTCTAATATCTTTGTAAAAGAAGATGTTATTGTTGAAGAGCAAGTTAAAAAACGACGCCGTTTTTTCATGGAATAAATCAAACGGAAATATACAAACTCAAATAAATTATCACGAATGAAACCAAAAAATGTTAAGGAGCGTAGATCAAGTTTTATCAAGTTTCTTCTATTATTCATATTAACTACAACAACTATTATGGTTGCTGTTTTCTTTAACTTTAGAGTACCTCAAAAAGAGAATGCATTATTAAAAGAACGCGCAAAAAATATGGAACGCGAAATGCAATTTCAAAAAACCTTTGCTTCAGAAATTGATGGCATTAAATCGATGATAGATTCTCTAGATATTCCTGGGCAAAATGTATCTTTTATCAATAACTTAATAGGTAGTAAATTAGCAGACGTACAAACCACAATACCTCGCGAAGACTCAACATATCGTTATAATATGTATTTAGGAGTTATTGAAACTTTAGTGGATTTGCAGAAAGCAAAAAAAGAATTGCATGGTTTGGCTGATGCTAAAAGTAAAATTGAAGAGTATAAGGTGGCTTTAGAAAGTACAAGAAACGAACTAGAGCAAACTAAAAGAGATCGCGATATTGCAAGGCTTTCGCAAAAGTAAATAGGCCTAAATACTTACATTAAAAATGTTGGAGTTGGAGATTTAAAAACTTCAAATTAATTATTAATGTAAATAATGTATTTTTGTAAGTATTTTAGTCAAAGAGAATAAAATTTATTTAAAATAAAAAAGATTAAACAAATGATTAAATTTTTTGGTAAACTATTATTCACATTGGTAGTATTATTCACTATTATAAATTGCAAAGGACCCAAAGCTACTGTTGCTAATTCTAATGATGATATTGTGGTATCTTATGATTCCTTAATAGTAAAAACACCTTACTTACCTGTACAATTAGAGTACGCCAAATTATTGAATACCAAACCAGATTCTCTTCAAAACATTAAAATGTATACGTTTGTTGATAAATGGATGAATACACCATATTTACTAGGAGGAGAGACTAAAGAAGGTATAGATTGCTCGTCGTTTACACAACTATTATTTATTGAAGTTTATGATAAGTATATAGAGCGTACTGCGCAAAAGCAATTCGATTCGGAGCATATTGTTAAATTTAGAGGAAAAGAATTTTTAGAGGAAGGCGATTTTCTGTTTTTTAATAGTCCAAACGAACAACAACTTATTACCCATGTAGGAATTTACTTGAAAAACAATAAATTTATTAATGCAACCTCATACAGAGGACCGAGTGGTGCTAGCGGTGTTAAAATTTGCGATATCACTAATCCATTTTGGGAAAAACGATTTGTTGCAGGAGGTAAAAGAACCGATTTAGAATAATTTTCGTACATAGTTATAAGACGCGTAAGAATGACCAACCAACTCGATGCTGTTTATGAAGAGCTTTTAGAAGTCTATCACGACTTAAAGGCCGAAATTGTGGTGTCTGAAGTTGAAGAAAAAACGTCCATTCCAGAAGATAGTATTATAACATTAAATCAAAGTACTTTTAATAGGTCTTATAGAAGAGATATTGCAGAAGTTAAATTAGTACAATATCAAAAAAATAAAGACGCATTACAATTAGATTTATCTCGAAACGGTATTTACGATTTACTGCCAGAGGGTGTTTTTCATAAAATTGATACCAAAAGGAGCTCGACGTCTTTTGCATCGATAAGAAAACAGCAAAAAAAAGAAGAGCATGATGCTAGGCTTTTATTGGCTCCTATAGAAAACGAGTTATTTAGACAGCGCGTAGATATAGAAAAAAAAGAGAAATCTATAATTAAAAAGTTTTCTAATTTAGAAGATAGGTTTTTAATAGATTTTTGGAAAATAGATAATTCCATACCAAAAAAATACGCTATTAAACTAGTGAGGTTATTGCCTTATGCACATCAAATTTCGGGAAATCTAGAATTGGTTTTTTTAAGTCTAAAAAAAATATTAGGCGTAGATGTTAACTACAAGAAAACATTTGAATCTAAAAAAGTAAATATCGGTGGAGAATCAGAAGGACGGCTAGGGCAAGACTTTGTATTAGATCAGGAAACCTTAATAATACAACAACCAGTATTAAATGTAGAAATACAACTTAAAAAAAAGAGCGATGTGGCTCACTTTTTAGGTAAAAAAGGAATATTAAATTTTGTAGATATATTTTATAAGTTTTTTATACCAATAGAATATATGGTTAAAACAGAAGTTGAATTAAAACAAGAAAAAGAATTTATCTTAGATAAAGAAGTAGGTGCGTATTTAGGTATGTCTACTAGAATTTAATAATTATAAATGCTATGATGTCAAGTTTACTAAATGGAAATGTTTTAAAATTAAGTATAATTCTATTTATAGTGAGTTCTATACTTATGGTTTTAGTAAAAAAGGTACGTAAAGTATTCACTAAAAATAAAGTACAAGCCATTGTTTATGTTTTAGTGTTAGCCTTATTATTTGGGTTAACCGGGCTGCTTGGATATTATAAGATTTTAGATAACTCGCCTACTAACAGTTTTATTGCTATAGAAATTATAATATTTTTATTAGGTGTAGGTCACATTTTTGTGTTGCGTAGTTTCTTTAGTGAATTGTCGGAAAATAAAAATGAATTTTTCGGTGAGTTTATTATAACCTTAGCGTTTTTAGGCATCGCTTTATTGGCCTTTACGCAAGTAATTAGTAGGTTTAGAGAACCTTTTGTTTTAACATATCTTGCAGTTGGTTTTGCTTTTATTATACCATTACTCGTATTAAAAACATACGAATTTGCATTATCAATACCTGTTCCTGTTTATAAAAAATGGTTTTATCCTTTAAATGAAAATATTAAAGATCCAACGAGTAACGAATTAAGCAACCCTATCGTTATTAGTTTTGAGTTTAAAAAGAAGTTTGGCGATAAGGATATGAGCCGTTTTAAAGTAAAGGCACCAGAACATATGGAGTTTGGTAAACTTTTTTACTTTTTTGTAGATGATTATAATGCGTTACACCCAGAACGTAAAATTGAAGTTTTAGGTGAAAATAACGAATTAGCAGGCTGGATTTTTTACTTCAAACCACATTGGTGGAGTGCTCTTCGACATATCGATGCCAACAAAACCATAGAGTGGAATGGAATACGAGAAGAAAATAATATTATTGTTCAACGTTTAAAGGTTTAAGCAATCTTAAAAATTAAAAATAGAATTTATGTCATTTTTATCAAAATTGGTCATCGGAAGCGATGAAATGAACGTGCTAGATTGCACATTCGAATTTTCTCAAGGTGCAGATTATAACGGAAGACCTGCGGAAAAAACAAGAGGCGGACAAATTAAACTACTAATAGAATCGACTTCTAAAACAGATTTTTTAGATTGGGCTATTTCTCCCGATATGGTTAAAAACGGCGTAATTACTTTTTATAAAAGAGAAAATATGGCCAGTTTAAAAAAAGTAGAATTTAAAAATGCCTATTGTTTACATTATAAAGAGCATTTTAATGCTATAGACGACCATGCCATGCAAACCCAAATAGTAATTTCGGCAAAGGAGATTACCATAAAAGATACAACGTTTAAAAATAACTGGCCTACTTTAGGATAATAGTATGTTATGGGTAAGCAAGAAAAAAAGAAACCTTATTTAGTAAGAAAACGTGAACTAAGAGAAGAGTATAATGTTTACGTAAGTGCTTATGGCGGTTATGCTGATGACGAAAGAGAAAGACCAGCTGTTGAAATTTTTGAGAATGTTGCCGCTACCGTTAGTTTGAAACCTTCTTATTTATTTAATATAGCAGTAGGAGAAGGATTCGGTAAGTTTTATTTAGATGTAGAAGGGTTTTATAAAGATAATAAGATTCAAACGAATAGGCGTGTTTATGGTTTTTTGCAATTAGGTATAGATTTTTTTGGGTCAAAAAAAGAATATCCTAGGTTTGAAAAATATCTTCCAAAAGATTATAATGTAGATGACGAATATAAAATTAGTGAATCTTTTAGGGACGAAGCACATGGAGAAGAATATGTGCCAAGTGCTACATTTAAAGATTTACAAAGTGGAATAGAAGCAATTGCTGCTGTATTAAAGCATAGAGAAGAAATGTTCATTAGAGCTTATAAGGAATTTGGATATGGAAACCCAAGTGAAGATGAGTCTGCCTATTGGACATACTATTTTTACCAAAACGAAACAGAAGCTAGAATGCGTTTGGGAAACAATGGAGGTTTTAATATTTTTTATAGTGATGAGACGTCTAGAGAAACAATTCATATAAAAGCTCTTGAAAGAGTAGCTTCTTGGCGATACTTGTTGTATTATAATATTTTTTCAAGCTAATTCTATGAAGTATCTTTTAATCATAATTGTTGTTTTAAGTAGTTTTTCCTGTAAAAAAGAAATGAAGCAAAGCCATATAAAACCAAAAGTTGTAATAGATACAACGTATTGTGGTTACTCAAAAAAATCAATAATTACAAAAGACAGTATTGATTTATACAATAAATTATACAATTACACTATAGAAGTCTATAATTTGCTAGACGATAAAATAATTCATAATTCTGATAAAAAAGTAGAAATATGCTATAAAAAGGAAGCTAAAATTATTTTTTTACACAAACAAGATACCGTATTTAATGTTAAAATAAATTCATCTTTATTACACGAAAGATATAAGGAGTTATATCAATCGTATTTAAAAGGGCAAAGTGAAAAAGATTCAAAATATAATATTCCTGAACCTATCAATAGTTTAAAGCTAGATTCTGTTGTATTACTAGGCGCACGCTCAAAGTATTTATATTTTAGTACTTTTAATACGGATTATAAGTCGAATCAAAATTATCAAATGAATATTTGGGTTAAGTATTTAGAAGTGGAAGGATCAGATATAATGGTAGAACAATTAGAGGTAATTAAATGAATTCTTTAATATAAATAAAAACTAAAACAGAATTTAAAAAGATGAAAATTATAATTTGGACATATAATAATATTTTTTCAGCATGAAAAGCATATTTGCTATTGTTATCATACTTTTTACCAGTTTAAATTTCTGTGGAACAAAAGATGGTGAAACATCTTCTAGGACAAACCTTAATGAAGATGTTCTTATTTTAAGAAAACTTCACGACGATTATATACAAAAGAGATCACAACACAATGATGGTGGTAATGCACTATTTATTTTTGAAGAAAAGTTAAAAGAAATTCTAGAAAATTCACACTACATCAATAACGACTTATATAAAGCACTAAGTGAAAATGATTTCTTTTTAGTTAAATCTGAAGATGATAAGCTGATTTTTATTTATTGGGAAATCATTGACTATGGCTGTCATCATTCATACAAATCTTTATATAGATATAGTGATGAAGATAGTTTGTTTGTAGATTACTTTGCTGGTAAAGCAAATATTGAGTTCTCAGAAGATAATGGCGCACACCCATATAAAGTGCATAAACTAAACGATAGTACATATTTAACATTTAACACACAATTGGTTTGTTCATCTAGTAGGCTTTTGTCATCTAAAGTTATTTGTTTTAATAATGAATCTAAAGGTATTTGCTTAGATTGTTTTGAAAATTCCGATGGTTTATACACAAGTGTAGGAAGGCGAGATACATTAAATTTAAAATTTGATACGGTAACTAAAGAACTATTTTACCCAGAACTTACGCCATTAATTCACGAAGGAGAAGATACTGGGATTCTGAAAACGACAGGTAAATACAAGAAATTAGTTTATCGTGAAGGTAAATTTATAAAAAATTAAAAAAATATAACTATGGCATTACAATCCGTTACAGAAATTTTTATTGGAAGTACCGCTATCACCTCATTTAAGCGTTTTGTTTTAGATCAAGGTATTAATGCGCACCATTTTTTAAATTTGGAATGCAGAACCGATGTGCTAGAAAATTTAGAAGGAGAGATTTCTAATAGTACAAAAAACTATTTGGGAGAAACGCTAACACTACAAGTAAGTTCTCTAAGTGATTTTTCTGGTTATAAAACGTTAGAATTTAAAGGTGTTGTTACCTCTGTAGCCAATAAGCGCGGTTATAATAACGAAAATATTGTAACGATTAAAGCAGAAAGCCCAACGGTTTTATGTGATGATGGTCCGCATTATAATTCCTTTTTAGACAAAAGTTTATCACACATTATAGCACTTACTTTACAAGGGTATGATACCTCAAAACTTAGCGCTATAATGAATCCGCAAAACAGTGCGCCTTTGCATTATAGTGTACAACATAAGGAAAGTAATTGGCGTTATGCAAGCCGTTTAGCTATGCAATACAGTGAGTGGTTGTACTATGATGGTAAAAAACTTATTTTCGGACAGCCAGAAGATGGAGAAGATGTTGTTTTAACATACGGGCACGATTTACATGGGTTCTCATTAGATTTAGTGCCACTTCCTAACAATTTTAATTACTTCACCAACGATTACCTTACCGATGAAAAGCATGAGAAAAAAACATCGGAAGTAAGCACAGGCTCTACCGGATATAGTAGTTTTACAAGCGAACGCGGTAACGCACTTTATGCTAAAGAAACCAATGTTTGGGTAAACGGGTTTAACGATCCAGGACTTAAACAACGGATGGATACCCATGTAGAACAACAGAAAAAAGCTGTAGAAACCCAACAAGTAAGAATGACGGGGGATAGTGATAACCCTGGAGTAGGCATTGGGAAAATAATAGATATACAAGGTGAAAATGCAAGTCATGGTAGGTACCGTGTTATAAAAGTACGCCATAGTAATAACGAAAACGGACAATACCATAATACATTCGAGGCCCTAAGTGCAGATATGGATGTATTTCCAGATACAAACTTTGAAGCTATACCAAAAAGTGACACGCAAACAGCGGTTGTTATGGAAAACTCAGATCCAGATGGTTTAGCACGTGTAAAAGTACAGTTTCCTTGGCAGAGATCTACAGGAGAAACAACGCCATGGATTCGTGTGGTAACACCGCATGGAGGTGGTGATAAAGGCTTTCATTTTATACCAGAAGTAGGTGAGGAGGTTTTAGTTGGTTTTGAAGGCGCTAATGCAGAACGCCCTTATATGCTTGGAAGTTTGTATAATGGTAATGCGAGCGCGTTAGATTTTCAAAGTGAAAGTAATGATTTTAAGGCTATTAGAACACGTAGTGGGCATACTATTAAGTTAGATGATACTGACGGAAAAGAAATGATAACCATTTCTGATAAAAACACAAATATTATTCATTTTGATACGGTTGAAAAAACATTAACTATTTCGAGTGAAGAAAAATTATTTTTACGTTCTAAATTTATTGCCATGTATGGCGATAATATTGAATTACACGGTAAATCTACCAAGATAATTTCAGATAATGAATCGGTAATTCAAACAGGCGCTTCTAACATAGGTGTGTTACCAGAGGGCATTGTAATAGATTCTAAAAAGGTAGATGTTAACGGTAAAGAAGAAGCTAATATTGTTGGTGGTAAAATCAATACTAATTCATCAGGCGAAACTTTAATTTCAGGAGCCATAGTTAAACTTAATTCATAACAATATATTATGAGTAACGCATCTATAGCGCAAGAACTTGCTAAAATTAGAAATAAATGGGAATCGATAAATACCTACAAATGGGATATGGCCATATGGGTATGCGATTATCACGATATTGAGATTTTAGATAAATTTATGGACATTGAAGCTTCGCCTATAGGAGTTTTTGAAGATATATTTTTTAGATTCCAATCTGTTTATTCTGATGATTTTTTTGAACAACACCTTTGGGAAGAATTTTTATCGTGGTTTAATACTAGCGACGACAAAAAATATGATTTGATATATGCTTATAAAAAAGATGGCTATTTACCAGAATCTTATGATGTAAACAGAGCATTACCGCCTACTTTTAAAAGTGTGGTTGGAGAATTAAAGCGATTAAAAGATCTACTTCCGTTTAAAGAAGAAAACTTTATACTTTATTTTGCGCCAGGAATGCATGGCGCAGGTTTTGAGGCATGGTTGTCAAATCAATTATCAGGATCCTTACCAAACGATTTTAGATTGGCAGCTATAGATGTTGATGTAAAACGAAACCTATCAAAATTACAAAAGCATAAAACGGCCAGAGTTGTAGAATTAAGAGCGAACCTAGATATGGCAAATGCCATGCGTAATGAAATGGATAAGGATAGTGATAGTGTAAAACCACATTCACCAAGCACAAAATTTCAGAAGCAAGTGCGTAAAGTGATGGATGCCACTATTGATGATGATATCAACATTAAAAAAGAAGCAAAAGTACTCATAGAACTCGGCTATCAATTAAAAAAACTTACCACTAAAGCAACATCACATTTAATTTGTGCTATAGCTTTTTTTAATATAAAAAATAAAGAGTTGGCTTTCGAGAATGCAAATAAAGCGATTGATTTGGCAGAGCCAGAAATTGAAAAGTCAGATGAGGCTTACCCTATATGGAGGTCGGCATTAATGATAAAAGCATCATTATATTTAGTTGATAAAAAAACACGACCAGAAGCTATTTCTTGCTATGAAAAATTAGTTTCTGAAACAGCTAAACACGGTGATGTTTTTTACACCATGGAAGGTTATAGAATGTTGGCTCTAGTTAATTTTCAATCTAAAAATATGGAAGCCGCTTGGGAGCATGTTATATTTTCATTGCAAGCGGGCACTAATTTACCGTTAGAAGTAAAAAGGGCATCAACATATTTGTTTTCAGCATCTTTAGCAAAACAAATTTGCGATAGCAGTTACAAATATAGAAGCATGGATACCATGTTAAACAAACAATTTGAAACTGAAATAGGTACAGATTGGGATACGTTATTGCAAGGTACAGAATACCTCAATTTGAAATATGTAAACAGAAGAAAACCACTAAAAGTATAAGTAAATGGCAAAAATTGTAAATAAAGTTGTTTCTAATAGTGATAGTGATAATGAGTCTTCTGGATTCATGTCTTTTTTGTCAGAAAAAAAAGAAAAGCTAGATGCCTTTCAGTCTGATCTTGCAGCTTCTATAATGCCTTCAATTCCTGGGCAACCCGCAGGAAAGTATCAAGATATTGCTCTTGGTATTGACGTACATCCTACTATGTTTCCGCCCTCGCCATTAATGGCTGTGCCACACGTAGGGATGGTTTTCGATATTATGGGGGCTATTTTTGCCGCCATAAGTTCGGTAGTGCCAACACCTCCGGTGCCAGAGCCGCCAGAAGATGGTAGTGAGCCAGAACCACAGCCTTTAACGGTAAGTAGTGTAGCTGTAGCCATTGTAAAAGCCATGGCACCAAGTGTTATGGTAAATAATAAATTTATTGCTAACGCTGGTGTAAGCCTTCAACATTTACCGGGTATTATATTGCATGCATTACCATCAGTGAGTCCTATGGCATCGTCAGAGATGTTTATGGGAAGCTCAACGGTTTTAGCAGATGGTGCACCGTTTTCAGGGCAATTTTTACCTGCTTTATCTTGTAATTTAATTGGTATTCCTGCGCCTTTTAGGTTAGGGAAAACCAAACCAAAAATGTCTTTAATGGCGCCAACATCGGTACTATTAAACGTAATACCTGCTGGAAAACCAGTGTTAGTTGGTGGTCCGCCAACTATAGATTTATTAGCACTAGCCATGTCTCTAGGTTTAAAAGGCCTTGGGAAACTCGCTAAAAAATCTGGTGGTGCTTTATTAAAGGTAACTAAAAAGGGTATAAACAAAGTTTCGAAAAAATTAGATAATTTAGCTTCAAAAGCAGCAAAACGATTACAAGATTTTAAATGTAAGCACTTTGGAGAACCTGTAGATGCAGTTTCGGGGCGCGTTATTTCAGAAAATTTAGATTTTAGTTTACCAGGACCAATCCCTTTGGATTGGACACGGCATTATTTTAGTGATGCGGAAATAGCATCGCCTATTGGGAGCAATTGGCATCATAGTTACCATATTGGTTATAAAGTATACAGTGATACAACCATATCTTTACAGCTTCCTGATGGCAGACATGTTGCAATGCCTATGCTAGCAAATGGTGATATGTATTACAACCGCCAAGAAAAAATTACGTGGTTTAAAGATAGTATAGGCGTCGCTTATAAAGGAGAAGACGGGCTAACTTATCGTTTTGCAACCAATAGCAACGAGGACGATTTTTTTCCTATACAAGCTATTACTAACGATTTAGGAAATGAAATTCGTTTTGAATATCGCCATGGGTTACTCAATAAAATAATTGACAGTACAGGTAGAGTTTTACAGGTTACGCACGAAAACAGACGTATTACAGCTGTTTATAGTATCATAGACGATACCCGCATAAATTTTATTCGTTATAAAGTTGATAACGAAGACAACTTAGTACAAGTAACCGAGGCTAATAATGTAAGTAAACACTTTTTTTACGAGGGGCATTTGTTGGTGAAATTAACCAACCAAAGTGGTTTGTCATTTTATTGGGAATACGAAGGTAAAGGGGATGATGCTAAATGTGTACACACTTGGGGAGACGAAGGTATTTTAGAATATTGGACCCAGTACGAAAAAGGCAAAACCATAGTAACCAACTCGTTGGGGCATACCACAACGTATTATTACGATAGCAATAATTTAATATATCGAATTACAGATGCTAAAGGTGGCGAAACCTACCAAAAATATAATGACTTACAGTACTTAGAAATGCTAACCGACCCGTTAGGGAATACCACAAAGTACACCTACGATTTGTTTGGTAACACAACGTCTATTGAAGATGCCGATAAAAATAAAACGGCATTCGAGTACGATAGTATGCAACGTTTAATTGGCTATACGGGGCCAGATGGTAGTATGTCATGGAAATATGATATCGATAATAAATTAATTGCTCGAAGTTTTCCAGACGGTACGCAATTAAAATATGAGTACGATACCAACAACCAGTTACTCGCCATGACGGATAGTGCAGACAACCGCACCACCTTTTTCTGGAACGAACGCAGTGAATTAGTAAAAGCAACCTTAAACGATGGCCGAAGCATACGCTGGGTTTACGATAAATTAGGGAATTTATTAAACAACACGCAACCTAATGGAGCCACTACCACCTATAAATACGATGTTATGGGTAATGTGATTGGCCTGCGTGAACCAGACGGTAATAAGCATGTTTTTAATTACGATAAGGCAGGAAATGTTATTTTAGCTAAAGATTCCTTGCGAGAAGTTGCCTTTACCTATTGGGGTTTAGGGAATTTAAAAACCCGTACCGAAAACGGAAAAACCATAACCTTTAAGTACAATACAGAAGAGCAGCTAACCACTATAGTTAACGAAAACAATAACGCGTACCGCTTTACATTAGACCCTCTAGGGCAAATTATTGGAGAGTGGGGATTCGATGGTTTGTGTAGACGTTATGTTCGTGATGCTGTAGGCCGTGTAACCAAGGTATTGCGCCCACAGGAACGTTGGACGAAGTACATGTACAGTGGCACCGGTAATATTTTAACTGCGAATCATTATGATGGTACAGGCGAGTATTTTACATACAACAGCAATGGCAGTATTAAAGAGGCTACCAATGCCTTTAACACCGTAAAATTTGAATACAAAAACGGAAATGTAATAAGCGAAGACCAAAACGGACACCTTGTAAAGAGTACTTATAATCGTTTGAGACAACGCACCAGTATTACAAGTTCTTTAGGCGCTAATATTATTCAAGAATTTACAAAAGATGGAAATGTAGCACGTACCGAAGCCAACGGATGGCAAGCCCAGTATAAAAGAGATGCTTTAGGGCTAGAAATACAGCGTATGGTTAGTGGGGATGTTACGGTAACCACTCAAAGAGACCAATTGGGGCGTGTAGAAAAACACCTTGTACAAAATAAAAATGTAGAAGCCCGCAACGTACGTTACCAATGGGGACGTGCCGATAGATTGTTAAGTATGGTGAATAACTTAACCAACAGTACGGTAAGGTTTAGTTATGATGATGTAGGGAATTTAGCTTCGGCAGGTTATAAAAATGGTTTAGACACCATATACAAAATGCCCGATGCCGTTGGGAATATGTTTAAAAGCCCAAGCCAAAACGATAGAGAATATGGTAATGGTGGGGAATTATTGAAAGATGAAAACGCGACCTATAAATATGATGATGAGGGCAATTTAATACTCAAATTTGTATCTAAAGCAGAAAATCCAAAAGATATAGGCGAATGGAACTACCAATGGTTTGGTAATGGAATGCTAAAAGCAGTTACAAAACCAAATGAAGAACATATAGCGTTTGAATATGATGCCTTGGGTAGGCGTACAGCCAAAATAGTAACAGCCCCACGAGTACAGCGCAACGGAATCATTACCCGCTTTATTTGGGATGGTAATTTACCACTGCACGAATGGCAATACAGCTTGGAAGACCGCCCCAGATTGTTTGTTAACGAAAATGGGGATATTGATGCGGAAGAAAAAGAACCAACTCCAACAGCAATATCTAGCGAAAGTGATAAATCTCAAGACAGTACAGCTTTAACCACTTGGGTATTTGAAAACAATAGTTTTGTGCCACAAGCTAAAATAGTAGGCGATAAAACATACTCCATAGTTTGCGATTATTTGGGGACCCCCGTTCAAGCCTTTAATGAAAAAGGTGAGAATGTTTGGGAATGTGAGTTGGATATTTACGGAAATATCCGTAATATTGGAGGTAGTAAAACGTTCATACCTTTTAGATATCAGGGACAGTATGAGGATGTGGAAACTGGGTTGTATTATAACAGGTTTAGATATTATTCACCTGATAGTGGAACTTACATCAGTCAAGACCCAATTGGTTATTTAGGGAATAACGCAAATTTTTACGCTTATGTTCCAGATACTAACTCTTGGTTAGATGTGTTTGGTTTAGATTGTTCTTCTGATGCTGCTAAGCTGAGAAAGAATATGCAAAAACAGCGTATTGCAGAACCAAGCCATAAAAATTCGGCACATCATATTGTAATGTCTAATTCTAAAGACCCAAAAATGGTTGAATTACGTCACAAAATGAAGCAGTTAGGAATTGACAAAAACGCTGCTGAAAATGGTGCTTATTTACCAACTTCTTCAAAAATAAAAGCAGGAGCAAACACTAATGCGCACGCTCATAGTAAAGTACACACTAAAGTTTATAAACAAAATGTTTATGACAAACTAAAGGACATCAATAATAAAGCAGATTTTGAAGATGCTTTGATTGATATTGGCGACCAATTAGGGTCTGGAACATTTGGGATTTGACAGAATATATAAGAATGACACGAGAAGAAATAAAACAATCATTTGATTTATCACGAGATAAATTTGATGCCATTAAACAAGATAACGAAAAAGAAATAGTCAGTATAAAATATTCCAAGTGTGAATATTTTGAAATTTTTCCTTGTTCATATCAAAGAAGTGGTTTTAAACAAGGGAAACTTGTAGATAATATAAACAAAATCAAAAGTACGGAGGATTTGTACAGCTATGGATTTGACTCAAAAGAAAGAATTATCCAAATCAAAGAAGGTATTTCCATTGAAAATCAATTTTACTATCAATTTTTGAAATATGAAAAAAACTTTGTGAAATCACATCAATTCAACAATAGTAAAGACTTGCAAAATGTTAGCATATATTTTTATGACAAAGTGAGTAATAAAATAGAAAAAATGTTTTCACAAGGAAGACGTGGCGGTAGAGATGAGTTTTATATTTATTCTGAAAATGGTTTATTAGAAGAAATACGAATCAAACAATATGACAGAAAGGGAAATGAAGCTGACCCATACAAGGAAATATTTGATTATTCAGAAATAGGAGAGTTAAAGCAAATCACAAAGTCTTTTGAAAACGGATATTCTGAAGTCATTTACGAACTTTAAAGGAAAGCAACCAAAACGGTTGCTTTTTTACGCTCAAAAACTCCGTTTTTAGCCATAAAACCTAAAAGTTATTAACATTGCAGCGTTTCGCTTCAATCCTTTTGGTTATGGGCGTTTCCGCCCTTTTTCCCCCCGCTAGCGCGAGCTTTTAGCTCGTGCCGTTCTGAATAGTAACAGCACCACGAGTACAGCGCGACGGAACCATTACCCGCTTTATTTGGGATGGTAATTTACCTCTGCACGAATGGCAATATAACTTAGAAGACCGCCCTAGATTGTTTGTTAACGAAAATGGGGATATTGATGCGGAAGAAAAAGAGCCAACACCAACGACAATTTTTCGCGGAAGTGATAAATCTCAAGACAGTACAGCTTTAACCACTTGGGTATTTGAAAACAATAGTTTTGTGCCACAAGCTAAAATAGTAGGCGATAAAACATACTCCATAGTTTGCGATTATTTGGGGACCCCCGTTCAAGTCTTTAATGAAAAAGGTGAGAATGTTTGGGAATGTGAGTTGGATATTTACGGAAATATCTGTAACATTGGAGGTAGTAAAACGTTCATACCTTTTAGATATCAGGGACAGTATGAGGATGTGGAAACTGGACTTTATTATAATAGGTTTAGATACTACTCGCCGTTGCAGAGCAACAAAAAATGCTATCACAAGCCCAAAAATATTCAGACGCATTTCACGAAGTAAATTATCATACAAATAGCCCAGAGTTAGCCAGTCATTATACAAAGGTATTTCAAGATGCAGGCTTGAATAATGTTAATATTAATGTAACACCATAGATGAGTAAGTTTGAAAGAATTATACCAGGAACAATAAATATTGAGAATAGCGAAGTCCTATATATATCAGATAGTGGAAATGACGATTTTAATGATTCTTTATTTTATAAAGTGACTTCACAATTTGATAACCAACCAATAGCACAAAGTGGTGGAGTCGTTAATGAAAATTGTAAGTTATGGCTACCAACAAATGAACTTTTTAATTGTTTGTCGTATAAAGGGGATGTTGAAGGTTGGCGAAAAGAAATAACCCAAGGAGCAAAAATATTAGATTTAATTACTGGAAAAATAGTTTGCGATAAAATTGAATTATCAGATAACAGAACTTACTTATTGTCAGATTGTAAAATAGAGTTTTATTAAAATAGAAATCTAAATAGTTTTTAAAGCAACCATTTCGGTTGCTTTTTTATGCTCAAAAACTTCGTTTTTAGAGTCTTTTCGCAAAAGTTATTAACACTTAACCTTTTCACTTCAACCTCTTTATTTTCGGGCGTTCCGCTCTTTTTTCGCCTTTTTCTTTTTCTGCCCATATTTCCTATATTCAAGCGTTTATTTCGCCTGCGGAAAGGTGGCTTTTTTTAGGCTTTTTGTTTTGGGTTTTTGGTTTTTTTTGATGGTTTATTTTGGGTTGGTTTTAGGCTTTGTTTTATGCGTTTTACGGTTTTATGTATCATGGCAAAATGTGGCGTTTTTTTGGCTGGAAACAGCGATATTTATGTTTTTAAACAACTCTTTAGCCAAAATAGTCTATTTTTTTTGGGCCCCCGCTAGCGCGAGCGTCTCGCTCGTGCTCTAAGCTGCTAGTTTGTAGCTAGTACCGATTATGAGTAAGTATATAAATTAAAGAGCCACAACGAGAGTTGTGATTTTTTTATAGCGAAAGATTTTGTAGCTTTCCATTGGGTAAAGTATTAGAAATTAACACGAGTATCTTGCTCTTGCTGTAAGGTTTTTTTTAAGAAAATGAGTAGAAAATATAAATTCAAGAATCCTACTGCGGCTTATTTTGTAAGTTTCGCAACTGTTTTTTGGATTGATGTTTTTACTCGTCAAGATTATTTTTCAATACTAGAAGAAAGTATAACGCACTGTAGAAAAGAGAAAGGTATTGAGGTCTTTGCTTATTGTTTTATGCCAAGCCATGTACATTTAGTTTTTAGATCAAAGCATGAAGACCCATCTGGTCTTTTAAGAGATTTTAAAGGCTTTACTGCTAGAAAAATAATAAAAGCAATAGAAGGAAATCAACAAGAAAGTAGGAAAGAATGGTTATTATGGATGTTTGAAAGAGCAGGTAAAAAGAATAGTAATGTGAGTAAAAATCAGCTTTGGCAACAACACAATAAACCCATTGAGTTATGGAGCGGAAAAGTTATAAAGCAAAAAATAGATTATATACACATGAACCCTGTAGAGCAAGGCTTTGTTACTAATCCAATAGATTGGAAATATAGTAGTGCAAGAAACTATGCAGATGATGAAACCATATTAAAAATAGATAATGAAGGAATGAATTTAGGTATTATGTAATAATTAATTATGGGTACGAGCGAGACGCTCGCACTAGCGAAAATGGTTGCTTGCGCCAGCAGGGGTTTCCGCCCATTTCCCCCCCCCGCTAGCGCGAGCTTTTAGCTCGTGCCGATGTTGTTAAGGATTTTGATAGCGATCCAAAGCATAATGTACTAGGTGAAGAAATTTCTTTTAAAGATGGAGACACTGGACAAATTAGACGATATGATATTGTTGTTCAAAATGTTGACACAGGAGAAATTACTGGTGTTGAAGTCAAAAACTCTCCGGCAGCTTCTTATGGTTCAGAACAAAGAAACTTTGATAATAAAGTTAATAGTGGAGACCACAATATTGCACCAACAGGTAAGAAAGCTAAAGATGCAAAAATTAAAAAAATAGATAACGTAACAGTAATAAGATGTAAATAAAATGAACGAACTTTTTGAAGCTGTAAAAAGTAAAGTAGGTGAATTTCTTATTGATAAAGAATATATTAAAAGAGGTGAAAATGATTTTGTTAAAAAAGAAAAGCTACATAAACGCGAAGAAGTAATAACATTTTCTTCAGTTAGTGGAAAAGCCCCCAGACCTGACATTACTTCTATTAATGTCAGCTCTGGTATATATTACAAACAAGTAAATTCTTTAGACAAAAAAATAGTTAAAGACTTTTTAAATTCTTACCCTATTGTATCAGGTTCTATTGGGCATTTTAAAAATGACAATAGTGGTTATTTTTCAATACCCATTGATGATATCTCAAAAGTAGATATTGTATCTAAAGAAATTATTAAAAATATAGAATTAGGAGCATTCAATCTTTTTAACAAATATTCATCTATAAAAGATATTCTAACAGCCATTGATAAAAAGGAAGAATGGTTAAAAGATTTTCATAAGTTTTTAAATTTTAGAGAATCTATAAAATTAGCAGCAATGTATAATTTAGCTTTTGACAAAAACAAAGCTATTGAATGGTTTATTAGTACAGCTCCTGATAACACTAAGAAGGAAAAAACATTAGATCTTATACAGCAAGAGTGGTAATCGCCTCAGCTATCGCTAGTTTATAATCCCCTCGTGCGGCATATCCGTAACCCACTTGTGCGACATATCCGTAACTCTGGCTTCTACTCGCGCGACATACCTGCTAGCGCTCGTTTGTAATGAGTGCCGTACCGAGTAAGTTCTACAAAAGAATTAAAAATAAAAGCTATCTATTCATTTAGGTAGCTTTTTGTATTTTTAAGTTATGAGTAGAAAGTATAAATTTCATAATTCACTCGTGCGTCATATCCGTAACCCTGGCGCACTTCTGTGAAGTGTGTCTAATTTTTTTAGTATTTGCAATGCAAATTATTATCTTTAAGCAATGTCTCAGAGATATAAAGTTATAGATAGTACTGTTCCAACATTTGTGACAATAACAATAATTGACTGGGTAGATTTATTAAACCATCCTATTTTAAAATATTAGATTGGAAAAAAAGTAGCTATGCAATCTATGAAGAGGAAAATCTAGAAATCCCTTCGGTTAAAGTACATGTTCTATGGTAATTTGAAATAGTAAAACAATTAGTCACGCTTTACAAAAGCGCGCCAGTTTCTGAGATTATAGATGAGGCACGAGTGGAGATATCGGAGGGGGGGAAATGAATGGGGAGGCGGATAGGGAACTTTTTTATTGATACAATAGCAGGTTTACTCTCTATTGTCTCAATTTGATTTCTAAGAACAATGTAGGATTATGCTTTTTAGAATCAAATATTAATTAGAATGTATTCTTAAATAAAACATTAATGGGTTTGCAGGGTTCTGTGCATTTGTAATAATAGAGATATACGAGTAGAATAAAGCATACAAGCAAACTGCCAAGCATGCCATTGAAAGAGTGTAAAACAGAAAAAGATAGGTGTTAATAATGCTTCCGTTTTCTAATGGTATTTATAGTTTTAATCTCGAGTTTTTCAATTTTATCCTTTTAAATAAGACCCTTATATGGGGCAAATTTTCTCAAAATTAATTTGTTAATAGAAGGGAGTTAAAAAGAAAATGCTAACCTTTTTAGTTTTAATAATTCTGAAATTAGCAAATAATCATTATTAAAATTGAATAAATGCTTTTTTTAACTTTGTTTTTTTTGTCAAAAGATAAAAAACTATTGAAGGCCTTTAGATTTTGGTGTTTTTAATTAGATTTGATAACCAAAAATTAATTAAAGCACTTGTTCAAAATAAAAGACAGGCATACTTTGTCAATAAAAGAATATAAGGATGTTTTCGATTCTTTATATGGTTCGCTATGTGTTTTTTCTACCAATTATGTAAGCGATTTAGAGGTAGCCAAAGACTTAGTTCAAGATGTTTTTATTAAGGTTTGGGAAGATGAAATTGAGTTTAATAATGAACTAGCTATAAAATCGTATTTATACACTTCTGTTAAAAATAAATCGTTAGATTTTTTAAAAAGCAAAAGAGTTAAAACAACCGAACATATGCCGGTGGAAGAGTTAGATCAATTAAATAAAGAGTCTTTTTACTTAAAAGAGGTTATTATAGAAGAAACATCTTCCAGAATAGAAGAAGCTATAAATACATTACCTAACAAATGTGCTCAAATAATTAGATTAAGTATTAAAGATTTATCAAATGCAGAAATTGCTGAACACTTAAAAATATCTGTAAATACGGTTAAAGGTCAAAAAAAAATAGCTTACAAACGTTTAAGGCCTTTATTAAAAAACTACTTCTTTATAGTGGCTTTTGCCTTTCAATCTTCCAATTAAAAATGGGGCACCCGATAATAAGTAATAATCTTATTTGTTAATTTTTTACATTTTATTTAAAAAAAATCATTTTTTTTTAACCCTAGTTTACTTTTTTGTCGTCTTAGTAATAAATAGTGGTTGAAACTAATGATGAACTTTAAGAAAATCATAATATTATCTAAGCAAATAGCGTCTTCTCTTTTGAAAGATAAAAGCGCTAAGGAATTAGAGACTTCTAATTTGTTTTCTGAAGAAGAAAAAGAAGATATTTTAAAAAGACTTACAGAAGAAGATAAAATAGAATCGAGATTACATCTTAAATCAAAAATAGATAGTAAAGCAGATTGGCAAATTATAAAGTCTAAACTAGTTATGCCTAAAAAAACGTACCGCTGGCAGTATGCGGCAGCAGCAGCAATTGTTCTAGGAGTGCTATCATCAACGTACTTTTTAAAAGGAAATAGTTTAGGTAATAATATAAACGCACCTATTATTGTCGATAATCAAATAGAACCAGGTATCGATAAGGCTTTATTAACCTTGGAGAGCGGAGAAGTTGTAGAATTGGTTAAAGGCGTAAAGTATGAAGCTGAATACTTAAAAACTGAAGGAGAAGAACTTGTTTATCAAGAAAATCTAAAAAAACAAGTCGTAGAAGAGGAAATCTCTTTTAACTATTTAAGTATTCCAAAAGGAGGGCAATTTCAAATTACGCTTGAAGATGGTACACATGTATGGTTAAATTCAGAATCTAAATTAAAATATCCTGTATATTTTATAAAAGGAAACCCACGTTTGGTAGAACTTGTTTACGGTGAGGCATATTTTGATGTATCTCCAAGTACCAATCATAACGGCGCCAAATTCCAGGTTATAAGTAAGGGACAAAATGTAGAAGTGTTAGGTACAGAATTTAATATTAAAGCTTATCAAGATGAGGTTAATATCTACACAACTTTAGTAGAAGGAAAAGTAGAAGTGAGTTCTGGTGAGATAAAAGAAAACTTAATACCTAAACAGCAATCGATTTTAAATATAGAAAACAATGTTTTCGCCATAGCTCATGTTAACGTTTATAACGAAATAGCATGGAAGGATGGTGTATTCAATTTTGAAAATAAAAGACTTAAAGATATCATGATGGTGCTTTCTAGATGGTATGATATAGATGTTGCTTTCGAGAAAAAAGATTTAGAAACACAAAAATTTATAGGAGCCTTAAAAAAGAATTATAGTATTGAAAAAATACTAACCATTTTTCAGAAAGCCAATATTATTAATTCTTATGAGATTAATAAAAAGTCTGTAATTATAAAATAAAAGCTTAAATTTTTTTAATAGCACTGTAATAAAAAAGGAGAAATAGTTTAAACCGCCAAGCTCAAGACTATTTCTCCGCACTAAATAATTAATCAACTAAAAAAGTTTAATCAACTAATAATTTACAAAGTAATGAAATTTAAATTAATTAGTGCCTGCTCTGTTTCAAGAAAAGGTCTCTTAAACTGTATTATGCGAATATTTGTATTCTTGTTTTGTGCTACAATGTTTGGCTTTAGTTCTAACAATGCGCTATCTCAAAATGCTAAAATCAATATTACGGAAGACCAAGTAGTTACCGTCGATGAAGTTTTTAAAATTATTAAAGAACAATCTAGCGACTACATGTTTATTTATAGGCAATCTCTATTTGAGTTTTTTCCTAAAGTAGAATTGAAAAAAGGAATTATTAAAGTTGATAAACTTTTAACGTTGGCTTTATCGGGAGGGAATGTTGATGTAACGATGATGGATGATAATGTTATCTTAATTAAAGAGAAACCTATCGAGGTTAATAACAAAGAAGCTGGAGAAAAAAATTATGATAAAGTAGAAATAAAAGGGCGTGTATTAGATATAAATAATAAACCGCTTTCTGATGTTAATGTTATAGTTGCCGAGTTAAATATTGGGACATTTACAAATAAAAACGGTGAGTTTTCGTTACAGTTGCCTCATAATAACTTTCTTTTAAATTTAAGCCTTATTGGTTATAAAATAAAAGAGATTGATTTAGCCTTAGAATTAGATTTATCGAATATAAATATAACACTAAAGGAAGATTTATTAGATTTAGATACGGTAGTGGTTACCGCTACAAAAACAGTGAGTAGAGAGGGGACTTCATCTTATAAAATAGGTAGCCAAGCCATGAAGCAAGTACAAGCCATGAACCTGGCAGACGTGCTAAGTTTACTTCCCGGAAATAAAGCACAACAATCCGATTTAACATCAACCAAACAGGCTAACTTAAGAAGCGCTGTAGCTTCTGATGTAAATGCATTTGGAACGGCAATTATTTTGGATGGAGCAGCAATAAGTACAGATGCAAATATGCAAACAAAAAATGCATCGTCCTTAGATGGGGGGAAATCTAATGTTGCTGGAGGTGTAGATTTAAGAAGTATAACATTAGCAAATGTAGAATCTGTTGAGGTTATAGCAGGTGTGGCATCACCCAAGTATGGGAATTTATCGTCTGGTGGAATTTTAGTGAAAAGTAAAGTAGGTAAATCGCCTTATATCGTCTCGACAAATGTGTCTTCTACAAATTATCAGGCATCTATAGCAAAAGGGTATGAGTTAAATAATTATGGTGTTTTAAACTCTGATTTTTCGTATGCTTATTCCTCTGGTTCTCCTACGGAAAGAAAATTATTTTATCAAAGTTTTAATTTAGGATTGAGATGGAAACTCCCGGTGTTTGAAAATTTAGAATGGAATCATTTTACATCTTTTAGAATTGGTCATTCAGATGATGGAAATCGTCATGAACCTGAAGAGGTTTATAAAAACGAAGCAGATGTAAAAAGCACCTCTTTTCAGGCAACACTTTCGGGAGATTTTTCATCGTCTATTTTAGGGAAAGTAAGCTATAATTTTAGTGGTAGTTTAGTTAATCAACATTCGTATTATGATACGTATGTTATTAATGGCCCTTTTCCAATTATCGAGGCTTTAGAGAGTGGTACTTATGCAACAACCTATTCACCAAATGCATTTAATCAAACTAGAGATATTAAAGGACGCCCTGTTAATGTAAATGGCAGAATAGATGCACAACAACACCTTAATTTAGAAACTATAGATTTTAATTTTGAAACTGGACTGCAATACACTTTCGATGATAATACGGGTAGCGGTAGGGTGTCTACAGGTAATATAGCACACTCACAAGATATTGCAGGTAGTAGATCTACAACTTTTGAAAAAATACCAGCATCTAAAACATTTTCAGCATACCATCAAACTGTAATAAAGCGTACAGGTGAAAATTCTAAACAACAACTTAATTTAGGAGTAAGGTATGATAATATGTTGGAACGTTACAATTTGTGGTCTCCTCGTATGTCTTTTTTGTCAAAATATAATAATTTTACGGGACGAGCGGCTTGGGGTGTATCATATAAAGCGCCGGCTATGGTGCAACTTTACCCTGGTCGATCTTATATTGATTATATTAATTTTCAGTATTACGCCGAAAATCCAGACGAGCGTTTGGCTATAGTTAGTACTTATGTTTACCAACCTACGAACGAGCATTTAAAACCTAATTATTCCGATTTAAAAGAAATAGGATTCGATTGGTCCCCAGCCTTCATGAATATCAATTTCACCTATTTTAAAAAAGATATGCGCCGTGGGATTAACACAACAGAAGAATTGATATTACTTCCAAAACCTGTTTATCAAGTAGCAAGTGCTCCCGAGGGCGAACAACCGGTAGTTGAGCCTACAGGAGAAGTAAGTAATATTCCAAGAACGGTAAGTGTTATGAAAAATAATGCCTTTACATCTACCGATGGTGTTGAGCTTACATTGAGCCCAGAAAAAATAAAAGCAACCAATACTCAATTTAATTTTAGATATAGTTACTTAGAAAGTTTGGTTACGGATAAAGGATTTGATATTGATAAATCTGCGTACGTTGTTGGTGATAATTCTGTGCGTTACGGGGTGTACGAAAACACATTAACAAAAGCCGTTAGAAGTTTTGGTACGGTAACATTAATACAACATATTCCGTCTTTGAGATTTGTATTAACCCTTTCTGCAGAATTAAACTTTAAAGAAAGTAGCGAGTATATAGGAGCTAGCTTATATCCATTTGCATATTATGATGCCGATGGGAATTATGTTGAAATCCCTGAAGCAAACAGAATGAATTTAGAATTCGCTGATTTAATTAGAGATGAAAATACCTTTACCACCACAGAAACACCTTTCTATAGCAATTTTAATTTACAAATACGTAAAGAATCTAAACAAGGACATTCGTTTAGTTTCTACGCAAATAATGCGCCGTGGTATAATCCAACTTACGAGTTTTTAGGAAGTAATAGAAGACTTAACAGTAAGCTTTCAGTAGGTTTTAATCTCACCTTATTAATTAAATAAATTAACAATTATATAAATCAATAAATTAAGAACATGAAAAAAACAATTTTAAAAAGATTAGGTTTAACAAAACTAATAGCAGCTTTTTTGTTAATTGGGATATCAACGGCATGTAGTGATGATGATGCAGTGGCAAATTTAGGAGATTTACAAGTTCAAATAGAATTGGCTAGTGGTCTTAGTGATATTTCTTTAGATGGTATAGAAATTACAGCAACCCATACTGTAGATAATTCTATTTTAAGTTTAACAACTAGTGCGGACGGTTTGGTAACGTTTTCAAACATTTCAGTAGGTACATACACTGTAATAGCTTCAAAATCCACAGATGACTATACTTTAAGTGGTACAGCAAATAATATTACTGTTATGAAACAAGTAACAACAACCGAAATTGTTGAGGTTAATGCAGTTAATCAAGATGGAGGTTTAGTTATTAAAGAAGTGTATTCTGCGGGCTCAGGGTACATCACTTTATTTAAAGATGCTTTTGTTGAAATTTTTAATAATTCATCTGAGACTTTATATGCAGATGGCATGTATATCGCAAATTTATTTGGAGATACAGGTGTTTCTGGAGATACCGCATTATCTACAGTTTTAACAGATGACACTTATGTTTACACAGATGTAATGAGCCAAATACCAGGAGTAGGAACCGATTATCCGGTAGAGCCAGGTAAAAGTATTGTAATAGCATTAAATGCTGTTGATTATAAAGAAGGAAGTGCAAATCCAGATGGAGAGTTAGATAATACAGACGCTACGCTAGAACATTATTCAATAGATTGGTTAGAGGCTCAAGGGCGTAGTGGGAATTCTTTTTTTGAATTCGATAACCCAGCAGTTGCAAATATGACTAATATTTACATGTTTGATGAAACTAATTTTTTTAGATTAGGTACTGCTTCAGCTAGTGTAGTTTTAGTTAGTAATGAAGCTGTTTTTAGCGACTCGGATATTGTAGATTATACAGAGCCAGGATCGACATCTACTTTTAAATTAATGAAAATTTCTATTGATCAGGTTGTTGATGGTGTTGATATTTTAGATAATTCTGGTGCGGCAGACTATAAGCGTATACCAGCTTCTGTTGATGGTGGTTTTACTTATGTAAATGCAGATGGAGCAATTTCTTACACGGGGTTAAGTTCTAGAAGAAAAATTGACGAAGTAGCTAGTGCTCGTTTTGGTAGAACTATTTTGTTAGACACAAATAATTCAACGGTAGATTTTGAAGCAATAGATTTTCCAGATAAATATGGTTACAACAACTAAAAAAACAAACCATTTAAAAATAGAGAGAATGTGTTTTGCATTCTCTTTGTTTTTTTGTGTGTTAAGTGCTTTTTCACAAACAATAGAGAACGTAAGCAATTTATCTGCTGCTGAGAGGGATTTTCAATTTAAATTGTTTGAAAATCGATATTTTCAAATACCTTCATTATTGAATCAAGCAAACCTTGGTAAGTTTTCTTATGGAGAAGGAAAATATTTGTATTCAGAAGGCGCATTAAGGCATCCACAAGAATATAAAAAACAAAACGGTTTGTATGTGGAAACAGCATCTTTAGCTCCTTTAGAAAGCACTAATTGGATTCTATATGGTGGCTTGGAGTACCTAAACTCTCGAAAAGAAGAGGTGGAAAATAATCTAACTTATGGAATAAAGGAGTATGGA
This sequence comes from Algibacter sp. L3A6, assembly GCF_009796825.1. Lineage (GTDB taxonomy): Bacteria > Bacteroidota > Bacteroidia > Flavobacteriales > Flavobacteriaceae > Algibacter. Next base: position 4,414,080 of record NZ_CP047030.1, on the reverse strand, counting down.
TCTCCTTATTACTTTTTTCAAGAAACCACAGGGTTATGGAACCATCAAAACTATAATTTTCAAGTTAGTGGCGCTAATAGCATTAACTCTAAACTAACTTTAGGTGGGTATTTAAATTATGATACCAACTTTTATTTTAGAAAAACAGATACTAGAAACGAGCTAACGGCATTAAAAATTTTAGCTAAGGTAGCGTTAAGCTATAAACTAAACCAAAAGCACATGTTAAGTTTAGCTTTAAGCAATGAGTTTTTTAAAACAGATTCTGAACTTGGTAATAAATTTCCTGAAAACAATACAGAAGCTACTGCTAATTACTATTTAAATACGGGGTTAGGGTCTTACATTAAAAATATTGATAATGGTTTCGAAAGTAAACGAAGTATACCAAACTTACAATTACAATGGCTTTTTAAACATAATAATTCAGATTTGTCAATAGAAAGTTCTACTGGTTACGGACTAGAGCGTTGGATAGATAAAAATATTGTTAGAGTAGAAGAAAATGATGAGTTAACTAAATATAATTTTTTTAGAGAACGGTTAAATATTTACTACAATAGTTATAAAACAAATAAGCTTGTAGCATTGAGTTTAAATGCAGAGTACTTAAAAGGAAAAGCAAAAGTATGGGATGAAAATGGAGCTTACTATAATCAAAATTTTACGAGCACAAGTTATCGTGTTAAAACTGAAGGGAATATTTTATTTTATAATCAGTTTTTAAATAAGTTAAGTATAGGCGTAAATTATTATAATAAAAAGCAATTGGATTTGAATTATGCTTACCAGTTTGATTATCAGTATTTGGAGTCAGAGATATCTTTAGGGATAAATAAAAAGCTTTCTCAAAAAGCAGCGTTTTTTACAGATCTGGGGGTTTTATATCATTTGGTATTAGATATGGAACACGATCCCTTTGCTGCAAATAATATTTTTGTAGACTGGATAGGTAATAAGGTCGCTAATTATACAGATATTGATACGTTTAATGTTAATACCAAAATAGGAGTAGATTTTGCTCTTAAACACAATAATAAATTAGAGTTTTCTATAACTGGAGATTATTTAAAAGCAACCAGTTTATCAAGTAGTGAGGTAAGTTATTTTTCTAAAAACGAAGATTATTTAAGTTTAGTGGCAGGGCTAAAATTATATTTTTAATCCTTCTATTATCATAATTCTGTTTATTTAATATTTTCTAAAACTAAAAAATGAAGGCGTTAATTATTTTAATTATTTTTCTTGTCTCACCATTTACATGGAGCCAAAAGATGAATAATATTCATTTTGAAGAATACGATTTGGCTAACGGTTTACATGTTATTCTTCATAAAGATGTAAATGAACCTAATGTAATTGTTGGTACTAAATATCATGTAGGTTCTAAAAATGAATCTGTAAAACATACGGGTTATGCTCACTTTTATGAACATCTTTTATTTCATGGAACAAAAAACATACCTCAAGGAAAATTAGAGAACATCATTTTAAATGCTGGCGGATACTGTAATGCATATACCAATTACGATGTAACATATTACTATCAATTATTACCAGCGCACGAGTTTAAACTAGGG